>JAYVDU010000637.1:0-22208 GCA_043749245.1 Bacteroidota bacterium
TTAAATGTCAATTCCTATAAACTCTCTCCAGCCTCTGCTATCAAGGAAATTAGCTATGAAGTAGAAGACACGTGGGATACAGACATTAAAGAAAAAAAAGTATTTGAACCCGGTGGCTCTGATATTGAAGATGGAAAAGTATTTGGTATCAATACACATTGTTTTTTCGGATACTTCAAAAATAAAATTGAAACCAACTTTATTTTAGAGTTTACCAAGCCCAAAGGTTTTTACGCATCCACCAGTTTAACCAACTTAAAGAGTGGCGAAACAAAAGACGTTATTTCTGTTTATAACTATCATGATTTGGTAGATGCACCTATTTTATATTGCCAACCCGATACAACTACTATTAACATTGGCGATGCGCATGTTTTGATTTCTGTGTATTCTCCTAATAAAATAGTATCATCTAATTTTGTTGCAAGAAATTTAAAAGAATTATTATTTGCCCAAGCCGAATATTTAGGTGGAGAGTTGCCTATTAGTAAATATGCATTCCTGTTTTATTTCAATGATAAACCCACATTAACGGGGTCTGCCGGGGCATTAGAGCATTCTTATTCTTCTTTTTATTCTTTACCAGAATCCGATACTGCTGATTTAGCTCAAGAAATAAGAGATGTATCCGCACACGAATTCTTTCATATCGTTACGCCATTAAGTATACACTCACACGAAATTGGTGAGTTTGATTTTAATAATCCCGCTATGAGTAAGCATTTATGGCTATACGAGGGCTTAACAGAATATGCGGCTCATCACATGCAAGTAAAAACCGGGCTTATAGAATTCGACGATTTTTTTGATGTCATGATTCAAAAAATACAAAATGCGCGTAACTCCTATAATGATACCGTTCCGTTTACTGTAATGAGTAAGTATGCCTTAGATAAATATAAAAGTCAATATCCTAACGTCTACGAAAAAGGAGCTGTCATAGGAATGTGTCTTGATATTATATTACGCTATAACAGCAACGGCAAATACGGTACTCAGGAACTCATGAAAGACTTATCAAAACAATATGGTAAAACAAAATCATTTAATGATGATGATTTATTTTCTGATATCGAAAAATTATCCTACAAAGAAGTTCGTTATTTTTTAGATACTTATGTGGCTGGCTCTAAACCCTTACCATTCAAAGATATTTTCGCCATGGTTGGGCTGAATTATATCGACAAACGCGTTGTAGAAAAAATCACGTTGGGAGGTATTGCTGTTGGTTATAATCCTCAAACAAGTCACTTAGTAGTTGTAAACACTGACAAACTAGATGATTTCGGAAAAAAATTAAAGTTTAAAGAAGGCGATGAAATTCTCACATTTAACAACAGAAAATTAGCCTTAGATAATATGAAAGATGTGCTGGGAGGCTTTATGGAAAAGGCAAAAACAGGTGATAAACTAATGATTGAGGTTTTACGAAAAGATAAAAAAGGTAACGAAGCTACTAAAAAACTAAAAGCTAAAGTGAAGCCGGTAAAAGTAACCGAAACTGATTTATTAGAATTAAACGATAAAGCTACAGAGCAACAAATAAACGCACGTAAAGCGTGGTTAGGGATCAACTAGAGCGAGTACAAAAAGTATCAAGATTTTCACTTAATACTTTAATCTTACTTCTTTAATCTAAAAGGATGAATAAAAAACAAAACATATACTGGACTTGCCAAATTTTAGGTTGGACTTTATATGCTGCCATCAATTTATTCTTCTTTAAACTAAGCTATAACACTACTGTTTTAGACATTCTCAACTTTTTAATTTGGGTTCCTGTTGGTATTACGGTCACGCATGTATTTAGATACGTCGTTATTAAATACAACATCTTAAAATTCAAATTATTCAAACAGATGTCGGTTCTTGTAATAGCAAGCATTTTAATGGCATTCTTTTATTTTTTACTAACGGTTGGTTTAGCTAAAGTATTTGGAATAATCACTTACAAAATAAATTTAGTAGCTGCTTTATCTACTATTTTAAACTGTACTGGGGTATTTGTTTTTTGGTCGCTCATCTATTTTGGATTCCACTTTTTTGATAATTACAAAAAAACAGAAATCCAAAACCTTCGTTTAGAAGCCAATACCAAGGAAGCCGAGCTAAATAAATTGAAATCACAACTTAACCCTCATTTCATGTTCAATAGCATGAATAGCATCAGAGCGTTAGTTGACGAAGATCCTAAAAAAGCAAAAGTAGCTATTACGCAGTTATCAAATATTTTACGTAACACACTCTTGATGCACAAAAACAAATTCAATACCCTTGAAGAAGAATTGGCTTTAGTCAAAGATTATTTAGAATTGGAACATATCCGCTATGAAGAACGCTTACGTTTTATATTTGAGATTGACCCCAACACTTTGCAAAAACAAATACCTCCAATGATGGTGCAAACCCTTGTGGAAAACGGCATTAAGCATGGTATTAGTAAATATCCGGAAGGTGGAGAAATAAAAATCATAACTACGCTAGTAAATAATGAATTTAAAATATCCATTTTAAACACAGGTCAGATTGAAAATAAAACTTCCGAGACAGGCTTTGGTGTTACCAATACAACGCATCGCTTAGAATTATTGTTTGGTAAAAACGCCACCTTTTTATTAAAAAATATGGGTGCAAAAAATGTATTAAGTGAAATTATTATTAAAATATAAATAAATCTAATAACCTATGAAAGCAATTATAATTGACGACGAACGTTTGGCGCGCCAAGAGCTAAAAAATTTATTAGCAGTTCATAAAGACATTGAAATTATTGCAGAATGCAATAATGCAGAATCGGCTAAACAAAAAATAGCTGAACTCAATCCTGATGTTATTTTCTTAGATATACAAATGCCCGGAAAAACAGGCTTAGAGCTCATTGAGGAAGTATCTGCTTTACCGGATGTAGTATTTGTTACAGCGTATGATGAATATGCAATCAAAGCCTTTGAAGTAAATGCCTATGATTATTTACTAAAACCAGTGTCGCCAGAACGCTTAGCTGAAACCATCAAAAAATTAACACTCAAAGAAAGCGTTGATAAAAAAGAAAATACAACACCTCTTACCGAAGAAGATCAGGTCTTTATAAAAGACGGTGAAAAATGCTGGTTCGTTCGCTTAAATAACATTCGCTTATTTGAAAGCGAAGGAAATTATGTTCGCGTGTATTTCGACTCTCATCGTCCATTAATTTTAAGAAGCTTAAACAGCTTAGAAGAACGACTAAATGAAAAACAATTTTTCAGAGCAAGTCGTAAACACATTGTTAATCTAAGCTGGGTAGATTCCATAGAAACCTGGTTTAACGGGGGATTAATGATGAAATTAAAAGGAGGACAAGAAGTAGAAATTTCGCGCCGACAAGCTGTAAGATTAAAAGATATGATGAGTCTGTAGGGATTCGTATATTCGCAAAATATTAGTATAAAAACATCATGAAGAAGAAAGAAGAAATGCTAGACGATTTATTAGGTGATATTGTTCCTGAAATAAATCCGGAAAAATTATTTGACGAAAAAGAATACGCTACACTTATCATTGGTAGCGAAGGAATGAGTAAAAAAGACACTAATAATGCAGATCTATTAACACTTTTGATAAGTAGTAAATCAACTCGTGAAGAAAAAGATGAAGCCCTTATTCAGTTAAAAGAAAATAAAGCCCAGGATTTTATAATGGGTGCCATTATTAAAACAAAAAAATTAGAACATAAAGCATTGTTAGTTTCTGCTTGCTGGGAAACAGGTTTAGATTTTAGTAAACATTTTTCAACATTTATTGATTTAATCGGCCACGAAAACTTTGCTGTATCTTTAGAAGCTTTTACCGTTATACAGGAAATGGAAACTGAAATAGAACCTGATTTACTGAAAAAAGCGCTTGCCACCTTAAAAAAAGTAAAAGCGCCAAGTCTCTCTGTTACTGATGCCATTGAGTTAATTACGCAAAGATTAAATTCATAACCTGTGTCAAAAAATTTACAACTAATTATTTTATGTTTTTTTTTAATGTCTTCTGTTTTTTCTCAAGAAAAAACAGAAGAACCCGTTAAAAAAATAAAAATAGAAAAAGAATTTTTATTTGTAAAAGCAGCATTTGACGAAGCAGACTACAAAGTCATTGCTTTTGATCGCTTTGGTAATCCTCACGCTAAGGCTATCAAATCTTTTACCATCAAATATATAGATGGTAAAACAACATACGAAGCGCCTGTAGAAGGAAATATATTTCCTGATAAAACCATTCAATTTTTAACCAAGAAAAGGAAGTATGCTACCAAAATTTGTTTATCAAAAATAGTAGCTGAAGACAAAGATGGTCATTTCGAAAATCTTCCTGACCTTTGCGATATCGTTATTTTTCCTGATTGTAAAAAAGTACACAATAAATAAAATTTTTTTTATAACAATTATTTGGTTCTTCGATATTTTCAGTGGAATTGAGTTAAATAAACTAACTCATACGTTGGTAACACTTCGACAAGCTCAGTGTAACGTGGTGCGGCTGGTTTTGGCGAATTGCGAAGCACTCATTTATACCGAAAGGTAAAATAATGAAAACATGAATAAAAGGAGCGATATACAGATTTTTCTGGCGGAACTGCGAAGGCTTTTTGAGCGAAGAAAAAATGGATATGGCTTTTCGCCTTGTCACGCCAAGGCGTGATTGTTTCTATGTTTCAAGGCAAAGAAAAAATAAAAAACGAATTCCACTGTTTTTGTCGAAGAGCCAACTTTTTAATGTCGAATAATTTAAAATAATAATTTAACACTCAGCAAATACGTTAAATTTATTAGAACATTCAACTTTAAAACACTCTCAAAAGGTTAATTTTACTATCATTACAGAGTTTCCGTGCAAGCACTAATTAGAGTCTCCTCATAAACTCAGCCGATTAATTCTCACATTATAAAAAAGCAGTGTTATTAGTTTATCAATAAATTTAGGGCACAAGGCTGCTAACCTTGTTAAATTAACAAGGTTAAGAACCAATATTATTTTAGCTATCCACGATTCGCTGGTTTCTTTTAGTTTAGCTTTTATGTTGTCTAATCCATAATCTACTTTTGCTTGACCAAATTTCCCTTCTATTGGATTACGCTCACCTGGACTTACTTGATTCGACAACGCCTCTTTAGTGGGTCTGCCTAAGGGCTTTGCACTTAACTTTATGTGCCGTTCTTTTAGCCATGCTCGGTTTGCCCGGGTGCAATAAATTTGGTCGGCTGACACTTGTTTGGGATAATGTCCACAACGGGTCTTAAACTTTTCAACCGATGCTTGTAAATCGCCACCTTCGTTAAAATTATCCCAACTTAATTTATCTAAAAAGGTAAATCCATTTACTAAGGACACTTGTAGCTTGCTTCCAAACTCAGTTTGTTTACCAGCTTTACCACGTTTTATTGGTCTAACGTGTGATTGGTGTATGTTTACTATTCTGTTTTCTATGCTTCGTGTTTGGGTACAGTGCATCGTTTCTTGTTGCTCGTAGACAGTTTGTAAAGTTTGTATGTAGTGTAAATCTTTTTTCTTTAACGGATGATTCAATCCTTTTGTTTCATAGCCTTTTAGTAATACTTGTATGTGGGCATTATTACGATTTAAGTATCGTATTTGACTACTATTCCATTTATAAATCTCTCTAAATGATTTTGTTTTCTTTTTTATTGCATTTAAAAAATCTTTGCGAGCAAGCTCTCGGTAGGTTCGTACTTTCGTTTCTCCGTGTATATCTTTACAATACTGCATGTTGGAAGACCTTCTCTCTTTGACCTGCAGGTCGTCTGTCAAAGTTCGCAGGTAAAGGTGTGTGTTTTCGCCCATTTGTTATGCAAATAACAAAGTTCTTCTGTCTTTACAATAGTTTAGATATTCATTAAATGCGTTTTTTGAGTCTTCTGTATTTGATGTATCAAATAAAAAAGCAACTTGTTCCAAATGACCGTCAAATTCTGAAGATTCTGGATAACCTCTACAAGCGTCTATGATTGTTATTTGTTTTTTACACCTATTGGCAATCTCTGATACACTAGATAACCTCTGTTGGATTTATGTTTATTTTAGAACCGTTGTCAGAACCAGTAAACCCGTGCCCTGAAAAGTATACAAATGCAAAGTCAATATTATTAATAGTGTCGAGAAGTGCTAAAGTTTGACTAGCACTTGGATTTGGTGTTGGCAATTCTTTTATTTCATCAGTTGTCCAACCACCACCATTGGCAGATTTCAAGAATGCTTTCATGTTCTTTATGCCCTTTTCTACACCGTTTAGAAATGGAATTCCTGGACTTTCTATTAGTACCACTATTCTTTTCATTTGGTTGTGTGTTTTTGAAATTGGCTATAACGAATTTCGGCTACCAAGCATTTTTTAATTGGCTCTTATCAATTTATTTTTTTTAAAGGTTCAGTTAAATCTTTTAAATATATATGTTGAAAATTAGTAAAATTTCATCAGATTTTTCAAGTTATAGAATCTTAATTACCAACTCATTGTGTTAATAGAAAAAAAGCTATTTAGTCCTTCCTTAAAAAGCCCACTTTTTTCTTTGAGTCAGAAATAATCCAAAGCAGTAGCATAAAACCAAGTTTATTTGGCAGTTTAATGAAGATTCTAATTTTCAATGCATCTTCTTTTAAGGATTAGACAATTGGCTTTTTACTCATTATTTGCTTAACCCTATCCCTCTTCTCAAAATATAACTTATACTGAATAAAGCATTTTCTAAATTGTTGTTTCGGAAAATATGATTTTAAATTAAAGAGTTTATCTAACTCTTTAACAGACATAGTTTCTGTGTTTAGAGTTTTTAATAAAGGATTAAAACGAACCGATATTAAGCAATTGATATGTTGCTGTATCATTCCATTATAGCCTGATATAGCATACAACAATGCTTCGGGTATTTCATCTTCAGGCGTGCATAAATTCGTCAGTGCCTTAAAAACATCATATGTACTTAATTCCTTAAGTTCAATTCGTTGAAAATTAAATTCTTTGCTTATTTTTTTTGATTTAGTAAAATCCTTATTAGGATTGCTACAACCTAAGATGATCGATTTACAATTTATCAGAGCAAAATTAATAATATCAATCATAAACTGTTTTTTAATTTTTGATTTACTGTATAGCAATTGCATATTATCAATAACAATAACATCAAATTTCATTAAACTCTCTAAAAACATATCTGAATCGTGATCAAACTTCAACAGCTTTTCGATATGCAATAGCCATTGAGTATTAATACAAAGTACTTTTTTGTTTTGATCTATATAAGTATTACAAATAGCATTCAAAACATGTGTTATTCCGCTACCGCTTTTACCAGAAACGACTAAGCTATCTCTTTTCAAATTGCCATTAACTAAATGTGCTAATTCAGGCTGACTATTAAAATAATTATCAAAACGCTGTTGCGTATTAGGTAATATATTGAGTCGATCTATATAATGCATTTTATTACTTTGTGAAATAAAATTAGACTATAAACTGATATTTAAGTAATCGGTTAACAACTATTAAAACGCTGATTGCTAACTACAATAAATTTTCAAACAATAAAATCACATCAAAAGGACCAAAAGAACTGCAAAACTAAAAGGTCCGGACCTTCCCGAACTTGTCCGAGAATACCCCAATTTTTATGCGGGCCAATCAGCTCCAATCCGAACATTCTCGAACAGGTCCGGGAAAGTTCGGACAGGTCCGGAATTTTCTGGAAAAATACGTGCCAATTGAGGATAAGTTGAATGATATCAAGCGATACAAGTCTTCATTATTTGTTGCACATTTGTGTAACAAATAGACATTCAGTATCCACTTTACATGTATAGGTTTGTATACTGAATCCGCATTTAAGTACCTATTCATTGTCCACTTTTTGTGGTCATTTATTGGCAATAAACTAAGCTGAAATTTAAACCGTATCGGTTATCCGTTTAATTTTTTACCTTTACTTAAAGCAATTTTAAGTTGATAATTTATGCCTCCAAAAAGTGATGCAACCCTAATTTGTAAATCAATTGACCGTTTAAGTCGAAAGTGTTCAACCATACAACAGATATATGATTCATCTATTAATATCATATTTGTAGAGAATCAAAACATTGACCGCTTCATACTTCAAATACTAAGTGTCGTATACGAAAATGAGGTAACAGTAACTAGAAATCGAATCAAACAAACGATGGATAAATTAAGGGGTGAAAATAAATGGGAATTTACTAAAATTGGGAAAAAAATTTTCAATGATAAAGGCAGAATTGATGGGGCAAAAGCAACTAAAGAGCTTTTTAATATTAAGAATAAAAACATTGTTCTATCAATCGAAAATATAATTTTAAAAACGAAGTGTTTAAATTATAGCGCTATATCTAATGAATTGAATAAACTAAATACCAAAACTATTAACGGAATGGGTTTTACTCCCCAACAAGTAAAACGTCTTGCACTAAGATACAATTTATCTAAATTATTAAATTGAATAAATATTATAGAGATTAATAATCAATTAAGACGTAGCAAGAATATTAATTTTTATTCCTAGATTCGGATTCATATTCCCGTATTTATCTCATGAAACTGCTAAGTGAAGATCTTCTAAAAGAATATGGCTTTAATGAAAAACCCATTAAAGCATATCGCAACAATATAAAAGTAATGACAAGAGATAATATTGATATTGTTATCAGAGAAGATGGCATCTTTTACACTCTATCAAATAAAAGATACAAAATATGAAGTCAAATTACATTCACGCATAAAAAAGACTTATAGACGGTAACATATCGGTATAGAAATTCTTTGAAATAAAATTAAATACCATTTTATAGATATTAATTTACATTATGTATGCAAACACCTCTTTTATTCGTACCATGCCGATTATTTATTTTTGGCATCAAATACCCTAAACTCATTAAACTGTTTTGATGAGGGGCATGTATCTGTTTTTAGAGATGAAATGGAAGAGTTTCAGCAATTATTTAAAGAATGGGCAAGTGAAATAAAAGAAATGGATAAAGAGGATTTTGAGGACGAATGGGGGTTGTTTTAAATTGAAGTATTAGAAATATTACAGAATAGGGTTTACTTTTTAAAATAAAATTCTAATTCACAACTATATTAAATTCAGCTTTAACAGATTGACCTTTTTTAATTGCCAAAACACTACCTGAAATATAACCATTTTCAATACTGCTAATAATGAGAGATTCATCTTGTAAATAATTGGTAATTAATTTCAGAAAGTAATCTACACCTGAAATAAAAGTAACTACACCTTCATTATCTTTTTTAGTTAATCCATTTGATTTATGTCTGTCATTATATTCGTATTTAAACCCCAATTTTGTCATTTCGTTAAAAAAATTGCCAGGATTATAAAGAGTAAAAAAGTGAATTTCGCCAAAATATATTTTTTTCAAAACATCTATTGTAATTGGCTCCCAAAAAAGAGGTTTTGTTCCAGCAATCTGCTGTATTCTAACATTTACATTAAGATGAATATGACCAAATTGGATTGAATTTTCGATTTCAGGCATAATAATATCGCAAATAATTTGTTCAAAATTACATTTAGATACATCAACTTCATTACAATTAAATTTATCGTATAAAGACTCACCATAATAAGAAAACCTACATAATAATTGTGTATTACTAATTTGTCTGTGTGAAAATCTATCTTCTAAAGCCAATTTACCTAAATCATCAATATGATTATATTTTGGTGTATTGAAAACTTTTAATCTCTCATCATTACTTTGATCTTTCTTTAGGTAATTGAATGAGTTAATCATTTTATCAACTTGTTTCTTATAACGCTCCTCATCTATCCATTTTCTTTTTTCATAATTGATTTCAGGGATTGAGTTTTTCAAATTATTGAAATTATTGTTTCTTTTTTTTGGACCTATTACTGTAAGGTTCATCGTTAAAGTCGACTCGTCAAATTTTCCTGATTTTAGTTCGCCAATGCCAACTACCTTACCGTTTCTTAAATCAAATAAAGTAAAGTCACCTATTCTTAGCATATCAGTTATGCCATGATAAATTATAAAGTGATTATCTATTGTTTTCACTTTTTTTAAAAATTCGAATTCTCCAATGCCTCCAATTCCTCTTGGCAAGGTTAGGCTGCTTTGTGGTGCGCTTTGCAGCTGTTGATTAAGGTATTCTCTATCTAAAGAATAAAATATGTAAACAAACGCATCACCAAAGGATTTCCCGATTACAAGTAAATGTTGTAAAAATTTTAAAATTTTAGTAAGTCTTTCTCGTTCTTCTTCAAATTTTTTATGACCTAATTTCTTTTTTTCTTTTTCTAATCCCTTTCTTCTATAAGAAAACTCAAAATATTTTTGTGTAACACTGTATTGGATTTTTGTTAGATTTATTTGGAAATTTAATAGTTCTTCAGGCTTAAATTCGGGTTGCTTATTATGCTCTTTAAATTTAACAAGTATGTCCCAAACAACATTTAATTCATATTCAACTTCACTACCGAATAATCTTATTTGTTCTTCATATGTCATTTATGCTCCCTCCACAATTTTATTTTCTTCTTCTGTTAAATCATACAGTTTGTAAACCACTTGATCTATTTCTTTATCAGTAGCATCAATTTTTGATTTTATATCTAATGCTTTTTGTTTTTGTATGTGAAAATATTCTAGCCATTGTGCCTCCTCGGTTATAGTTAAAGTCTTCTTTACTTTTATAATCTCCGATAAAAAATCTTTTGATTCTAAAGTATACCAATTCAATAATTTTTTAGTCATTGAATTTAAATTCAATTTACTAAACATATAATCTTGAAATCCATTAATAATTACAAAAAGTTCTTTAGTGTTTTTTAATTGACTTATTTGATTTTCCTTTAAAACTAAATTTGAAATAATAGTATTTGGTATCCCAAATGGTTCTAAATATTTTGTTTTAAAATAGAAATAACCTCCACCATATTCTGAACTTGTGTTTTTTATAAAGAACCACATCAGTTTACTATTTAAAACCGATAATAAAGTTAGAGAGTCGTAACCATTTTTAGGCACAATAATGTACCCACCTGCATCGGGAACCACCTCTGTTTCTTTTACTGTAAAGCTTGGAATATTTTGAAGTTGAGGAGTAATAATATAATCCTTTTCGAAAATTTCTATTTCTCTTGAACGATGAAGACTATACCAATATTTTGGATTTGTTTTATACCTAATTTTTTTATCAGTTAAATCCTTTTTAAACTTTGACAAATACAAAAATGCTTTAGGATAATCAACTTCAAATTCTTTTGGTTCAATTGGTACCGTCTTACCTTTTGAGTTTTTTAGATGAGGGTATATTACATATTTATTAGAATTTAAAGGGAGATTTCTCTTTATATCTTGTCCTTTCAAAACTTTAATCATCAATTTTGCCTCTATAGTTACTTCTTCTTTTATTTCATTTGAATATCCAATAAAATCATCTCCAATGATTTTACCATCTAACATAAAAATATCGTCACCAGTAGTAATTAAACCTTGATAAATTCCTTCGCAAATATCTTTTAAAGAAACTTGCTTCAAAATTTCATCAATTATAAGATTTGAGTTACCACCTTTTAAATTCCATGCTGATTCATTTAATCTATCCAAATTAATAATATCGAATTTAAAATAATTCAAAATTTCAGATGGATATATTTCAATAAACTTTACCTCAGAACAATTTCTTTTAAGATTTATTATGCATGTATAAGTTGATGCTTCTTGAAAAACAATTTGGGACCCGAAATGAATTATTGAATCAACTAATTTATTTTTTGAAAGATATTTTCTAATACCAGTACCAAAATCAGCAATTAAAAATTTATGCGGAAGAATAAATGAAATTAAGCCTTTGGCATTAATTATATGATTTGATTTTTCCATAAACAAAGCATAAAGGTCATACTTTCCAGTTGCAGATATAAACTTTTTCTCGAAATATAATGTTTGGTCAAAATAATGTTCTTTTAGACTTTGTACTCTTACATAAGGTGGATTACCAATTATAACATCAAATCCACCTTTTGCAAATACTTGTATAAATTCATTTTGCCAGTTAAACGCTTTGTCTCCTGCTATTGCAACATCATCAATTAATGAGTTCCCACATTTAATGTTGCTGTTTAAATCGTTTAATTTACGGTTAGGTTGAGCTGTGCGGAGCCATAAGGATAGTTTGGCAATTTCTACACTTTCTTCGTTTATATCAACACCAAATAAATTGTTTTCTAAAATACTGCCCTCAACATCACTTAATACTAATGCATCGCCAAATAATTTAGCTTGTCGTTCGTCAATGTATCTGTGTTCAGTAATTAAAAAATCCAATGCTTGGTTTAAAAATGCACCCGAACCACAAGCAGGGTCGCAAATGGTTAATTGTAATAACCAATTACGGTACTCATTTAATTTATCGTTTAAAGCTTGCGTTGTTTTCTTTTGGCGTTTTTATCAATGGTATAATCGCTTTCTACTATTTGTAATGCTTCCTTTTTTTCAAGGCAAAGCTTACCAACTGTATTGTCAACTATGTATTTGGTAATGTATTTAGGTGTATAAAAAACACCATCTTTTTTACGCTTAGTTTTTGTTTTATCAATTTCCTGTCCTTCAAGTTGTGCTTTTATTTCATCAACATCATTTAATGAGTTTTCAAAAATATGCCCTAATACATTTACATCAACTTCACTGGCAAAATCGTAATTACTTAATTTTTCGGTATGTGAAAATAGTAAGTCGTCTTCAATTTTAATATCATTTAATAAATCATCTGTTTTAAACAAGCCACCGTTATAAGCGTAAATTTGAAATTCCTCAACTTGCTTTGAAGCTGTTTGGCTAAAGGCAGGTAATGATACTGTTGCGCCACAATCCAAATCATTAAAGTAAATTTTATATCGGTCGTAAAGCGATACTTCAATCCGCATGTTACGGAGTTGTTGCCATTCCTTATTAATTCTAAAAATTAAATTGGTGGGTAATAACTGACGGTCTTCAGCAAAAAATATGAATAAAAAACGGTCTAATAATTTTTGTGATTTTTTGAATAGCTCTAAAGGTTCGTATTGAGGATTTAATTTTACTAAGCTGTGGTATAGTTCGTTTTTAAATTGCGAATAATCATTGTAAAGTTTTTTGGTAATTAAACTCTCCTGGCTAACTGATTCATCTTTTATTTGTTTTGGTAAGCCTTTGGCTATGCTTTCGTAAGATAAGCAGATGTAGAGCAATTCAAATTCTTTTTCGGTAAGTGTAAATAAATTAAACTCTAAATATTCAATGGCATTATCAATATAAAAACGAATTTTCTCGAAATTTGATGTGATTACATACTCACATTCCGGTTGGTTGTTTTTATACCCAAAGGCTTGAGTTTCAATTTTATTTAAATCGGTTGTATTAGTGCCTTTTAATTCGATTACAGCTTTAACTATTTCATTAATAATAATAGCTCCATCTGCCTTTTTACTATCCTTAACATTCTTGTATTCGGTTGTTAGATTAAAATTTGGCGTTGGGTTTTTGGTGTAACCTAACACATTAACGAATAAGTCAATTAAAAATTCGCCTTGGTATTGTTCTTCTTTACTGCCTCTGATGTTTTCTTGAATAGTGGCATTATGGAAATGGGCTCTAAACTTAACGTAAGCATTTTGTAGTGTCTGCTTATCTAAGGATTGTATATATTTATTAATTACTGAGTTCTGAATAAATGCCATAAATTTTATAATAGTATTTAGAAGCAAAGGCTTCTATTAACTATGAAATTTACAGAAAATAAAGGAAATATAAAGAAAGTAAATGCTAACTACTTGTTCACAAATTGAATTAAAGCAACTTCTATTATTTCCACAGAGGTTCGTTTTCCCAATCAATTAAATTACCCTTACCATCACTAGGTATTCCTAAAAATTGAATTGGTACTGTTGGGTATTTATTCATTAATGCTAACAATTTATCTTTTAAATGATTTGAAGGATTTGCAGAACCTAACAAGTATTTTAAAGTGCATAAAAAATAAAACGTACGATTATTATTGTTTAAAAAACTTGTTGTCATCCAAGGTCTTTGAGGTTTAAGTAAAATTTCGGGTTTAATTGCAAACTCTCTATTCCATAAACGAGAATGATGCGCACAAATATTTCTCACATACGTTATTGTATGTAACCATGATGTAAATGCAGAATGATGTAAGCCAAAATAATCTGCTATATCTTTTCTGTCTGTATTATTTTTGATAGCAGTATATAAGCGAGAAAGCTGTCCAATTGTAAGTAATTCTATACTCATCCAAGAGGGTGGATTTTCAGGACTACTATAATTATTTTTGTAATGCTTAATAAAAACTTCAGGGTGTTTTGCGCTGCAACTGTCTTTAATTATTTTTTGTGTTTCTCCAAAAATATCAACAATATAACCTGTTGGTGTTTTATAAGGAGAGTTAAAAATTGCAGGATTATCTTGCCAATGAGAACCGTATTTATGTGATAACTGATAAATAATTTGGGCACGAATTGCAACTTCAATTCTTTCAATAACATCAAAAATTATTAAACGTAATTCTCTATCAAATAAATATAAATCAAGTACATTTTCGAAAGTTGTACCTGTATTAAATGTGTCTTTTACTTGCTGATAAGGTAATGAATAAGCACTTAAACGATAATAGCTAATTTCTCCTAAATAACGTTGTGTTCTTGCTTTGTCGCCAATAACCAAGCCTCTACTTTCCATTAAAGCTATTTGCTGAGGATATGTTAAAGGCGGTTTGTTATAATTCATAAATACTTTGCTTTCGCCCTAAAAAGAAAAGACCCCCCAAGTGTGCTGCGTATAACGCAAGCCTGGGAGGTGTATTATTTTTATTTTAGAACTTTATTGTTAATAAACTGTATAAAATGCTTTACAGTTTGATGGGTGCAAATTTACTATGATTTTTTAAATATTATTGGTTTTTAGGTAAATAATTTCAAAGATATTGAAAATCAATTGATTATATTGTTTTTAGCTAATGTTAGTAATTTATGACATGCCTTATAAAAACTAATATAAAGATGCAAAAAATAACACAATTTAGAATGACAAATGACATATTTTTTAATGATTTGAATTATGAGTGCAGAGTGCAGACCCTTATATATGGGTCTGCACTCTGCACTCGTGGTTAATTTTGATTTAAGCATTTGATTTTAAAGGATTTAAGTAGTAAACGATTTCTTTGTTTTCTGCACGAGTGCAGAGTGTGTGGTTTACTTCATTTTGCTCAATGACAATGGCAGTATCTGTAATTTGTTTTAAGCGGATTATGATAGTTCGCTTACTGCAATCTAACTCTTCGGTTAAAAGTTCAATTAACTCTTTGCGTGGCATTTCTGAGACTAAAAATTGAGAGAGTAAGTCTAAAGTTTCGGAAAGTGCAGCTTTATGATTTTTTTATGTAAAATAGTTTGAGTTGTGTTTGAGTCTGACATAACCAAACCTTTTTCGGTATCGGAATATTGAACATAAAAAGGGTCGTGTTTTTTTGAACTACGGCATTTTAGATAGGCTACTTTTAATAAATCGGTATTGTGGTTTTGTGCATCTTTTTCAAAACCAATTTGAATAACGGTACTGGCTTTGTTTAATATTTCTGTTCCTAAATGTCCGCGCGCTTTATCTGCACTTCCTGGGCCCTCATGTATTAAACAAAATAAAATGCTGCTTTAATTAGCAATTCCTTTATTTGAATTTTATCTCTTTGCTTGGTTTTATGTATTTTTTTTAGTCCAGCACTCTGTGTGCATTCTTGGAACTACAATTTTTCACAATTTTTATGCCCATACAAAAAGCAGTGAGAAAAATATTATGTGTTGATATGGACAATGTCCTGGTTAATTTTCAAACTGTCATTGATAAGCTTGATAAAGAAACTCTTGAAATGTACCACGTAAATTACGATGAAGCGCCAGGTATTTTTGGTTTAATGGAGCCAATTAAGGATGCTGTTGAATCCTATAAATTATTGGCAGAGAAATATGACACTTATATTTTATCTACTTCTCCATGGAATAACCCCAGTGCAGCGCACGATAAAGTTGTTTGTGTACAAAAGTATTTGGGTGAGGTTGCACATAAACGTTTAATACTATCCCATAACAAGCATTTGAATGTTGGTGATTACCTTATTGATGATCGTCATGATAAAAATGTCTAGATAAATTTACCGGAGAACACATTCATTTTGCAACAGATAAATTTCCGGATTGGAAAAGTGTAGTTGAATATTTATTATAGCTTATAAAATAAAATCAGTTTAATTAATTTATTAAAAAAATAGCCTAAGAAAATATTTTCTTAGGCTATTTTAATTTTGCAAAGTGTATATCAAGGTTGCTTAATTTTCACCTTAATAAGCTGCTGCTTCAACTCAAGGTTCTTTTGGTAAAGAATATAAGCGGTTACGCCTAAAACTATGGCAACGCCGCCAATAATCATAATTGTATTTGCGTTGTTATTCTTTGTTGCAGCAGCTTGTACTGCGCTTAATTGTTCTATTGGCATCTTGCCAAAAAGGGCTTGCATTACTGGATCCATGGTATAAGTGTTTTATGAGTTAATATGATATGATTTTCATAGCCCCATGCCATTGCATAAGGGCCGTATGTTAATACTTGTAGTTCACTTCCTGGTAATTGATATTGCTTATCGTAAGCCTCGTAAACTACTCCTTTATTTTTTAAATAATACTTTGGTAATTTAATAGTTTGATTGTTACCCAATGTTGCTGCCATTAAACTAATATTGCTCATTTGTGGGCTAACAACATTTGCTTCAATTGGCTCGGCTTTAACTTCCTCAGGCGGAAAAGGTATATCAGGCTGCTCTTCTATTTCAATACTGTATTGTTCTACCTTCTCAAGTCTCGCATGCCGCTTATAGCGGTTTTTACAATAGTCGATCATTCCGTTTTTTTCAGGACAAAATTCACGGTTCATGTGTTGAGCTGTAAATTTATCTCCACAATATGGACAAGTGCGAATATATTCGCCTCTTGGATCCGGGTTTTCAAACTGCATCATATTTCTCCGTTTCTGCGCATGAATGCCATTTCAGCCACTGTTGGTTTGTCTAATTTTAACCACAGGGTAATTTCTTTGCGGCTAAAAATTAAAGGGCGTCCAGTTGAAAGCCTCGGAATTTGTCTCTTACACACTTTTGCGTATAGAGTTTCGGGCACATAGCCGGTAAGGGCAGCAGTCTCTTCTAATCCCATTGTATCGGTTTTAGGAATAGCTTCTTCCTTGGCTGTTTTTATCTCTCCTGAGATAACAGCCTTTAGTACATCTGTTAAGCAGCTTTTGTGCAACTCAACAAACTCCTCCTGAGTTAAAGACCACAAAGGCTTACTCATTGAAGGGTTTAAATTAATTTTATTGTTTTCCATGTTTCTTTATATTTGAATACAATTATCCCCCATAATATTTGAAGATGCTAAGAAATTTATTTTGCTTGCTTCTTCAAGATAATCTTCGTATGGTCGCTGTAAAGCCTTGTGTAATAAGTGTTTTCAGAAACAGCTCCTTCGCCCTTAATCTTTTTGTATTGCTCATGAGAAGGAATAAATTTCACTACAGAAAGTGTATACATAGTCATTACTTTTCTTCTCTGTTCGTCTTTCACAAGGGGTGTCAAATAATCATAAATAGTTGCACATGCTTCTTTTCGGTATTGAGCAATAAATTCTTTCCAATTAGCTTTTAGTTCGCCAAAAGTTGCAACGTGATGCTTGTTCTTTAAATTTTTATCTGCAATCTCCAGCCAGTCTTTCTGAAAATTATTTCTAATTATTGCTTCAACATAATTAAGTAACATTTTACCATTTAAACTTATTTTTTTACTTGGTTTACCTTTAAGCCCCTCAATTTTTAACTGAGTTTTTTCTTTAGTTACTTGATCAACTTTAATAGGGTTTATGTATTCAATGGAAACCTTTGTTGTAATTCCTGTTATGTAGTTCACTGCCTCTAGATATTCTATCAATTGAGCCACATCACGATAACTTTCAATTGGAGCAATAATCATTTGCCGAATTTTTTTATCACGTTGCTTTTTGTAATAGAATTCGTGAACCATCATCGCCATTTTAAGATGCTCTACGTTCTTTTCATCCGGAAATTTATTTTTGATTTTACTAGCTACAAAATTTATTGCTTTTAAAATGGGTTCTTGTGCCTCAATAGGAAGTTTTTTAATCTCTGCCATGGCACGGCCATCATATTTCAGTTTTAATAAATCAGGATGTTTCATTAGTTTTTATTTTTAAAATTTAACTTAGGTAAAGAGTTTACAGCGTCTGTTTTTTTACTATCCACAATTTTAGCATAAATCTGTGTTGTTTTTAATTCACGATGCCCTAACATTTTGCTCACTGTATATATATCCGTTCCATTCTCTAACAAAAGCACAGCATGGGTATGACGAGCGCAATGAAAAGTGATTTTCTTTTTAATTCCAGCTCTTGCAACCCATTCAAACAAACCAACATTCATATAAGCAGAGTATTTAAGCCCTACAAAAATTCGATCTTCTTCTATAGCATCTCCTTTTGGCCCCATTAACTCAACCGCTTGTTCTGATATAGGAAGATACTCCATTCCTTTGGTTTTTTGTTGACGAAATATTAACTCATATCCACGTTTTTCACTATGGCGTAATTGCGACCAGGTTAGTTTATTAATATCACTCCATCTAATACCAGTTAAACACGAAAACAAAAATGCGTTTTTAAGAATGGGATATCTACATTTTTCTTTAACCAATGCCTGTACTTCATCAAAGGTTAAGTATTCTCTAAATGTTTCTCCTTGCGAAAAGCCTTTCATAAACTCAGCCCAATTATCACGCAAAAACCGCTCTTTATATGCAAGTCGTATACAGGCTTTAAATTTATTGTAATATGAGTAAAGGCTATTTTGAGATAATGAATTTTTGCTTTTTGTTTTCGCTTGCTCTTTAAGGTATCGCTTAAACTTTTCTGCATTATCTAAATTAATTTCACTCATCATCAACACTTCTCCAAAACATGCTTTTAAATGTTTTAAAGCAGAATCCCAATTTCCATAATTACCTGCCGAATCATTTCTTTCTTCCATTTTCTCCTCATAAAATTTAAGAAAATTTCGTTTACCAAAATCCTGACGCACGGTTCCATACTTTTGATCTTGCAGTTCAATCGTTTTACTGGCTTTAATTTGATCAACCAGTTCCATGGTATCTCTGTTTTGTTTCTCCTCTAATTTGTTTTTTGGTTTGTTGTATAAAAACAAATTAAGTGCTTCGCGAGTTCTCTTTCCGTTAATCGAAATTTCTAAATTTAAGCTTGATTTTTCATCACCTGTTTTCCTTTTTCTGACGTTAATTTTCATATTTTTTTGGTTTAAATTGTTACAGAAAAACTGTGACAAAAACCGTCACAGTGTTTTCATTTCTGTGACAAATATGTGCACACTTTAACCAAATTGAGAAAATAGTTAGCAACACCACGTACTCTTAAAGTGTTGGTAATTAACAATTAAGAAGGTTTTTTGTGGTTGGATATTGTTGGGGATTATTGCGAAAAAGAATGTTACTTCCCAATACAAAATTTAGAGAAAATATTTCCTAATAAATCATCATTGGTAACCTGCCCGGTTATCTCGCCTAAAGCTTCTAAAGCATAACGAATGTCGAGCGCTAAAAAATCACTTTGTATCTGCGTGTTCAATCCTTCGTTTACTTTTTGCAAAGCATCTTGCGCTTTGGTTAACGAATTAACGTGGCGAGAATTGGTAACGATCGTATCCGTTGTATTTACCGTACGCGTATCGAACAAACTAACTAAGGTTGCTTTTAACTCCGCAATGTTGGTGTGTTCTTTCGCTGATATAAATTGAATATGCGGCACATCTGCAAACTCTTGTTTTAGTTCATCTAACTGCTCAAAATCTATTTTATTACCAACCACTAATAATTGCGAAGTGCCAATATGTTTTCTCACAATATTAACTTCTAATTCTAAATCGCCTCTACTCAACTCGTGTGTGTCAAACAAATAAATAACTATTGCCGATTTCTTAATCACCTCAAAGGCTTTATTCACGCCTATTTGCTCAATCACATCCGTAGTTGTGCGTATACCAGCCGTATCAATCAATCGAAATAAAACGCCATCAATAATAATTTCATCTTCAATGGTATCTCTTGTGGTGCCTGGTATTTCACTCACAATCGCTCTATCGTCTTCCAACAGTACGTTTAATAACGTTGATTTTCCCGCATTGGGTTTACCAACTATCGCTACAGGAATTCCATTTTTAATTACATTACCAACTTCAAAACTACTGATCAGTTTATCTATAATAGATTGAATGGTATGAATCAATTTCCGTAAATCAGTTCTATCCGCAAACTCTACATCCTCTTCACTAAAATCTAATTCGAGCTCAATTAAAGACGCAAAGTTTAATAAGTTTTCTCGCAAGATGGCTATTTTACTACTAAAGCCACCACGCATGTGTTGCATGGCTACTTGGTGTGAGGTTGCAGAATTACTCGCAATTAAATCGGCCACTGCTTCTGCTTGTGATAAATCCAATTTGCCATTTAAAAACGCACGCAAGGTATACTCCCCTGCTTGTGCGGGACGAGCACCATGTTTATGTAAAATTTGCAAAAGTTGTTGTTGTATAAACATTGAACCATGGCATGAAATCTCAACTATTTCTTCGCCAGTGTATGTGTGTGGTGCTTTAAAAATAGTAACCAATACTTCATCAATAATTACCCCATGTTCGGCAATTAAGCCAAAATGAGCTGTATGACTGGCCTTATCAGCCAACATTTTATGTTTCAGTTTTTTTGTATAGAATATATTTTCGGTAATGGAAATGGCATGTTTACCACTCAATCTAATTACGGCAATAGCTCCAAAACCCTGTGGAGATGCTAATGCGGCAATCGTATCATCATTTAAAGTATAATTGGCCATGGCTTTAAGGTTGTATAAACAAATTTATAAATATTTACGTCACGAAAGAGGATTTTGCTTAAATTAGCGCATCAATTTTAATTTAATAATTCAATAGTTATAATTCAACATTTAAAATTAAAGAAATGGGCGTTTTAGTAGGAAAAAATTCAAAAGTAATAGTACAAGGTTTTACAGGTGGCGAAGGAACTTTTCACGCTACTCAAATGATAGAATATGGAACTAACGTTGTTGGTGGCGTTACGCCTGGTAAAGGAGGAACAACGCATTTAGAAAGACCAGTATTTAACACAGTGAAAGAAGCTGTTGATAAAGCGGGTGCTGATACATCGATCATTTTTGTGCCAGCAGCATTTGCCGCTGATGCTATTATGGAAGCTGCTGAAGGCGGTATTAAAGTTATTATCTGCATTACAGAAGGCATTCCTGTTAAAGATATGATTGCTGTAAAAGAATATATTAAAGGACGCGCTTGCCGTTTAATAGGGCCAAATTGCCCCGGTGTTATTACAGCTGGTGAAGCAAAAGTTGGTATCATGCCAGGATTCGTATTCAAAAAAGGACGTGTTGGTGTTGTTTCTAAATCAGGAACATTAACTTATGAAGCTGCCGATCAATTAGCAAAAGCTGGTTTAGGCGTAAGTACTGCTATTGGTATTGGTGGAGATCCAATTATTGGAACGCCAACGCGCGATGCGGTTGAATTATTAATGAATGATCCCGAAACAGACGCCATCGTAATGATTGGTGAAATTGGTGGAAGCTACGAAGCAGACGCTGCTCGTTGGATTAAAGCTAACGGAAATAAAAAACCAGTTGTAGGATTTATCGCAGGGCAAACAGCTCCGAAAGGCCGTACAATGGGTCACGCAGGCGCTATCGTTGGCGGACATGATGATACAGCGCAAGCTAAAATGGATATCATGCGCGAGTGTGGTTTACACGTAGTAGATAGTCCAGCTTCTATTGGTATTACTATGGCAGCTGTTTTAAAAGCAGTTAACGCTTAATTATTACATAAATTACAATCATAAAAAGTCCGATTTATTCGGACTTTTTTTTAACATGAAAACTAAAACCTACATCCTACTATTTATCTGTTTGATTTCTTTGATGCAATCAAATGCTCAATCTGTAAAGGATTCGAGCTTTCGTATTATTA
>JAYVDU010000638.1:0-22120 GCA_043749245.1 Bacteroidota bacterium
AAGGTTTCCATTTCAATTTCATCGTGATGTGCACCAATGGCGTTACAAACTTCCGGCTTCTCTTTATATTTTTCGGCCAACTTCATACCTAAAATAGCATGAGGGAATTCAGGTTCATCATCTGGTACTTTACCAATATCATGTAATAAACCTGCACGCTTGGCAACCTTAGGATTTAAGCCCATTTCAGAGGCCATAATTGCGCAAAGGTTTGCAACCTCGCGGCTATGTTGTAACAAATTTTGTCCGTAAGATGAACGGTATTTCATACGCCCCACCATTCTGATTAACTCTGGGTGTAAGCCATGTATACCTAAGTCGATACACGTACGCTTACCAGTTTCAATGATTTCTTCATCAATCATCTTTTTGGTTTTCTCTACAACCTCCTCAATACGAGCAGGGTGTATACGACCATCCGTTACTAATTGATGTAAGGATAAACGACAAATTTCACGACGAATAGAATCAAAGCAAGATAACGTAATAGCATCGGGTGTATCATCTACAATAACCTCTACGCCAGTAGCAGCTTCTAAAGCACGAATATTACGACCTTCGCGACCAATAATACGACCTTTAATCTCATCACTTTCAATATGAAAAACGGTCACTGAGTTTTCAATAGCAGTTTCCGTAGCTAAACGCTGAATGGACTGGATGATGATTTTCTTCGCTTCTTTATTAGCGTTGATCTTCGCTTCATCCATCGTGTCTTTAATAAAAGCCATCGCATCGGTTTTAGCCTCTGCTTTCACGCTTTCTATCAATTGAGCTTTCGCATCTTCTGCGCTTAATCCTGATAATTTTTCAAGTTGCTCTACTTGTTTACGGTGAGATTTTTCGATCTCTTCGCTTTTCTTTTTGTACAATTCCATTTGGTTGTTCAATTGTACCTTTTGAGCTTCCAATTCTTTATCCTTGCGTGTTGCATCTTCCACCTTTTTAGCTAATTCGCTGTCGCGTTGTTTAGCCTTATTTTCTAAGGTTACTAAATGTTGGTTACGTTCGTTAACATTTTTATCATGTTCAGCTTTTAATTGTAAAAACTTTTCTTTGGCTTGCAATATTTTTTCTTGCTTTAATGCCTCGTTCTTTACTTCAGCTTCCTTTAGGATATTTTCTTTTTGTTTTTGAAGATTTTCTTTCTCCATTTCTCCGCTTTTATTTAAACGTGAATTGGCGATCATAAAACCCGCCACAACGCCAGCAATTAAGGCTATGGCAATAAATAGTGCACTCATAATTATATTTGTATCGCGCGTGGTTTATACTAAGTTAACTCATATTTGGGGCGACTATCCAAATACTGGTTAATAAAAAACGCACAAACAGTTAGAACGAATCCTTCTGTTTGTGCGTAAAATGGGTCTTTTAACTTAAAGACGTAATATGTTATTATTCTGTTTCAGATATGTTTTTTTGATGCTGAACCAACATTTGTTCTACATCTTTTAACACTTCTTTTAGAGTGCTTAACTCTTGTTCGGCTGTATGTTTTTGTTTTTGTAACTCTGTCACTAATTGCAGAGTAACCATAGCCAATACATCCTTTTTATCTTTTACTCCGTAGTTTTTTTCAAACTCCGCAATTTTCTGATTTATAATTTCAACTGCTTGTTTAACGATGCTTTCGTCTTCGCTTTTAACCTTTAATGGATATATACCATCAGCAATTTCTACTTTTACACTTACATCGCTCATTAAATCAAGCTATCTTTTTTTTTAAGCACTCAACAGAGCTATACATTTATCAATTTCACGCACCAACTCATTAATTTGTTTTTTCATACCTGTTTTTTCAGAACTGATATTACTTGAACCGTTTGCTAAGATAATATTTTTTCTGTGATTATCCAATTCAGTTATGTCAATATCATGAGCATCTACCTGTTTTGATATTACAGACACTGTATCGTTCATTTTCAACAATTGTACGGCCATTTCCTCTTTTTCGCTCAATAAACTCAATTTTTCATCGTTTAAAATGTCAATTTGCTTAAATAAACGGTCAATAAAGGCATCTTGCTCATCAGCTTTTGTCACCGATTTTAAATTTGAAATTTCTGTTTGATAATCCCCAATCGAGGCATTTAATTCAAAAAGTTCCGTATTTAATAATCCAATTGATGACTGGTATCCATTTATTTGGTTTTCTAATTCTGTTTTTGAAGCTAAAAGCATATCAAATTCTTCTTGCATATTAAGCGCTGATTCATTTGCTAAGTCAGCAGATTTTAATTCGCCGCGAACAGATTCTAATTCCAATTTTAAAATATCTAATTCTGTTTGTAAAGCAACATTATTGGCCGACAAGTTAGTTAACTCATAATTTTTGCTGTTTAACGTTTCTTTTAAATCTTCGGCTTTACCTTCAGAAATGGCTTTGATGTCAGATAATTCTAATTTTACTAAAATTAATTCTTCTTCAGCAGCTTCTAATTTATCTGATACCGAATCAATCTCAGAAATTAAGGAAGTATTTTCTGCTAACAATTTAGAAAATTCAACTTTACTTGATTCTAATTGTTGAGAATGATTTAATTCTAATTCATTTTTAAATGATTCGAAGTTTTCTGTTTCAGTGATTAACGTATTAGATGTATTATATAATTCTGACTGTAAGCTAGAATTGGTTTCTAATAATGAAGATATCGTTGTTTCTTTTTCAGTGATGGTCGCTGTTAATTCTTTGATACTATTGTCTTTTTCAGAAACAAGTAATTCTAATTCAGAAATTTTTATATTTAAAACATGTATTTGCTCATCGATACTTGATAATTGAGATGTTTTGTAACCTTCAAAATCAGACGAAAGCGTATTGTATAAATCAATTTGTTTATTGATTTCGGCTGCTTTTAATTCGATGTCTTTTGTTAAGCTATCGACCTGTGTATTTTGCGCATCTGAATGATACACCATCTCACGAACTTTTTCTTTAAAATGGTCATTTTCTACAACTAACAAATTTAAATCGGACGTTAATTTAGAATTTTGTTCAGTTGAATGAAAAATAGTGTTTGATAATTTTTGTTCGTATTCTGCTTTTAAGTTTTCTACAATAGAGTTAGAATTACCAGAAACACTAGCCAATTCTGCTTCATAGTAAGATTTTAATTCAGCTTCTTTTTGAGAAAAAGAAGAGGTGATGCTTTCTACATTAGAAGTTAATTCGGATTCAAATGCTAATTGTGAATCTTCTAAACGTTTTGTTAAATCAGAAATTTGTACTTCATAAAATGAAATCAAATTTGATTTTTCGCCAGAGAAATTATCAGATAAAGTAGAAAGTTGAGATTCGTAAGACAAACTCATTTCAGCTTTTTCAGTATCCCATTGATTTATTAAGGCGTTAATCTTAGCTTCATATTCGGATGTGATAGCGCTTAGAGATTCAGAATTAGAGCCTGTTAATGAAGTTATACGATTTTCTGATTCAGCTTTTACAGATTCTAATTGCGTTGCAAACGTTGATTTTAAAAAGTCTATCTGAGTTTCGTAAGAAGCACTAGTTCCTGATAACGTTGAATTGAAAGACGACGTTAATTCGGAAATTTTAGATTCTAACTCGCTACGGATGCCATTTTGTTGATAGGACGTATTCGTTTTTAATTCGCTTAATTGATTTTCGTAGTTGGACTTTAAATTTAAAATTTCTTCCTGAGAAGATGTTTGTAAATTAGAAATTTTTGATTTGTATTCAGAAGCGATAGATGCTAATTGCTCATTTAGCGCATCAATCTTACTTAACAAGCCGTTTATTTCTTCTTGTTTTACGTTTAATTGTTCCCGAATGGTGTTACGCAAATCTTTAAAAGACGATACTTCGCTTTTATAATTTGTGTTATCGCGTTCCATCACAACTAGCTTTGTATTCAATACATCTATGGAAACTTGCAAGCGTTTGCAGTCTTCGTCACGTTGTATTAATTGATTTCGGTAATCGCTTAACGAACGTTTAATTTCGTTGTATTCCTTACGCAGCGCTACATCGCTATCTAATACTTGTTGTAATTCTGATTTTATATTTTCTACATTCATGCTAAAAAAGTAAACAGTTTGTTGTTCGTTAAAAATAAAGGATAGATAAGCTCATATCACTTAACACTTTAACTTTACATCAACAACTCGTTGTTAATTAAGTTGCCATCATTTAACATTAGCATTATGCGCATTCTAAAAATAAGTATATTCATTTTTTTTGTCATTCAATCGGTTATAAGTTATGCGCAATTATATCCAATTGGGTTCGGTTACCCTATCGATAAAAAGCCTGTTATTACTGGTAATTATGGAGAAATACGACCGAATCATTTTCATGCGGGATTAGATTTTAGTACCGATGCTATATTAAATTTACCGATTAAAAGTGTAGCAGATGGTTATGTAAGTCGTATAAAAATAAGCTCTGTTGGGTATGGACGAGTATTATATATAACGCATGGCAATGGTTATGTGAGTGTGTATGCGCATCAAAAAAAATATGCAGATAAAATTGATGCTTATGCTAAACAGGAACAACGTAAGCAACAAAAAAATGAAATAGAATTATTTCCGAAACCAAATGAACTACCTGTTAAAAAGGGCGAAATTATTGGTTATACGGGTAATTCAGGAAGTTCTACCGGACCACATTTGCATTTTGAAATACGGGAAGAAAAATCAGAGATTCCTATTAACCCTTTATTAGTATATGATGTAAAGGATAATGTGAAACCTACAATAACAAGTATAGGAATATATAATACAGCAGATACAAATAACGTTAGTTTAGAAACGATTGAGACGGTAAAAAATACCAAGGAGAAATTAACGTTGACAAAAAACACAATCATTCTTGATGGAAATGCCTTTGCTATTGGTTTTTCAGGCTATGATGTAGCTAGTGGAAATTCAAATAAGAATAATATTTATGAAGCCAACGTGAAATTAGATAATCAATTGATATATCATCATCAATTAAATAATATCAGTTTTGATAACGGACGATACGTGAATGTTTTTAGCGAAAAAGTAAAAGGGCAAAAAATACAAAAATGTTTTACGCCAACTTGCTATGATATTGCTATTTATAAAAACGTGGTTAATGGCGGTAAAATGCTGTTGCCAGACACATTGAAGCATACAGTAGAGTTAATAGTGAACGATGAAAAAGGAAATACAAATTCGGTTTTGTTTGTTGTAAAAGCCAAGCGATTGATAAAGTATATTGATAACAATACAAAATACAATGCCTTTTGTAATAAAAATTTTAAATTAAAAGAAGATAATTTTGAGGTCATCATTCCGCGTGGTTCAATCGTACATGATATGTATATAAATAAACGCACTTATATTAAAGCCCCTATTGGAGGGGGTGTTGAGTTGGGAGATAAAGATGATAATATTATAAAATCTTTTAAAATCGGATTAAAAATTAATAATCCTATTAAACAAAAAGAATCAAAATTAGTGATGACTGTTAATGGCGACCCTATTGGCGGACAATTTGAAGATGGCTGGTTACGCGCAGAATCTAAATCATTTGGCACCTTTAATTATAATTACGATACTATAGCACCAACCATTACTATTCCTCCATCTAAAAAGAAAACTTCGGCAGGCTCAGCTAACAAAACGTTTATACATTTTAAAATTTCCGATAAATTATCAGGCATCGCTGATTACAATATATATGTAAATGATGTTTGGCAAATAGCAGAATATGATGCAAAGTCACAAACGGTTACTTGTTATTTGACAGAGGCTCCTAAAGCCACGAATAGCATACGTATTGAGGTTAGTGATAAAGTGGGGAATAAGGCAATCGTTAGTTTTTAAATGATGATCAAGTGATTAAGCTAAGGCATGATATTAGTGAAAACAAAAGAGAAGATTTTGATTCTACTGATTATTTAAAGCATAAAATTTCGTGCGATTTGAATGAGGATAATAGAAAAGACCTTAAGCTATTTTTAGAGTTGATGTGATAAAAAATATCAAAAATTCCGGTATTTGATATAAAAACCGTGCGCCAAAAACGTCTTTAACGGTAGCATAATTTATTTTCTATAACTTACCTTTGGGCAGATAAAGATTCTTAAAGAAAAAAATTTAGGACTTATACCGTTAATTTATTATGGAAGATTTAAAGTATTTAGAAAATGGCAAAATTGACTTAAGCGATGAGTCTATCAAGTTTTGGGCAAGTAAACTTAATTGTTCTGAAAAAAATCTACGCGATTCTGTCTGCAAAATAGGGAATAATTTCAATGTTTTATCGATGTATTTGGAGATGAATCATTTAATGAAAAAATAGTTCAACTGTGTTTTAGTTTAGTTAAAAAAGGATGGCATCTGTCATCCTTTTTTTATGCGAAAAATCATTATATTTAAAAGTTAAATTTCTTCTTATGAAAAAAATAAGTTTACTCTCCATATTGATGCTTTTATCAATCACAGAAATAGTAGCTCAAGCCGAATACATTGATTACCGCTCTCAAACCAATGAGTTGTATTGGAAAAATCGTAAGCCCTTTGCCGATTATTGGCAACAGGATGTACATTATAACATCACCGCTCAGTTAAACGATAGTACTGATATTATCTCTGGTCATGAAGAATTAACCTATTGGAATAACTCTCCTAAGGATTTATATTTTGTATATTTTCATTTATACAACAACGCGCAGTGTAAAGATTCTTACTTGGCCGACTTATATAAAAATAATAATTATCATTTAAAATTTAATAAATACCGCAATGATGATAAAGGCACAAATGTTGAAAAAATCAGAGTAGGCCGTACGGAATTAAAAACAGAACTGGATAACACCGTTTTAAAAGTATACTTAGAAAAGCCATTAAAATCAGGTGAATCCATCACTTTTGATCTTGAATTCAAAACCTATTATGCCAAAGAAGTTATTCGCAACCGTATGAAATTATTCAATGCTTTTGGGTATAAGCATTTTGATGTTACACATTGGTATCCTCGTATATCGGTATTTGACAGGAAGTTTGGGTGGGACACCGATCAACACATGGATCATGAATTTTATGGTGATTTCGGATCTTTTCACGTAGAATTTACCTTACCAAATAATTATGTATTAGATGCAACGGGAGTTTTACAAAACGAAAAAGAAATGTTTCCTGATTCGTTGCGCAAGCAATTAGACCTTTCTAACTTTGCTCGTAAGCCCTATAATTCGCCACCTAGCACTATTATCAAACGTAATGGCACAACAAAGACCTGGAAATTTTCGGCATTAAATGTGCACGATTTCGCATTAACTGCTGACCCAACCTATCGTATTGGCGAATATATGTGGCAAGGTATAAAATGTGTAGCCTTAGTGCAAGAGCCTCATGCTGCGGGTTGGCAAACCTGCCCACAATTTATTGCTAAGGTATTAGATGTAAATACGTATAATATTGGTCCTTACCATTACCCTAAAATGATTTGTGCTGATGCGCAAGACGGTGTGGAGTATCCTATGCTAACCCTTGATGGTGGCTACGATCCAAACTACCGTGATTTATTGATCCATGAAATGACACACAATTGGTTTTTTGGAATGGTGGGTAATAACGAAACCTATCGCGCTTTTTTAGATGAAGGCTTTACACAATTTTACACAGCAGATACGTATCAATTTATTGATGGTCCAAATAAAATTGAACAAAAACCAAAAAGTAAATACGTACAACGCTTCACTGAACAAAATCGCATTTTAGATGATCAAGTTTACAATGGCTATATGAATGCCGTAACGGTAAGGCAAGAAGAAGTTACCTTAAATACACATAGTGATGATTTCAATGGTGGCATCCGTCATGGTGGCGGTTATGGCGCTGTATATACTAAAACGGCAACCATGCTAAAGAATTTAGAGTATGTTTTAGGCCGTTCCTTATTTGATAAATGCATGCAACATTATTTCAATCAATGGAAATTTGCACATCCCTATCCCGAAGATTTCAGAAACTCGGTGATACAATACAGTGGCGTAGATTTGAATTGGTTTTTTGATCAATGGCTCGAAACCACTAAAAAGATTGACTACAAAATAGGTCGCATTAAAAAAGGAAAAAATGCAGGCGAATATTTAATTAAATTCAAACGTAAGGGCGACATGCAAATGCCTATTGATTTTACGGTGTTAGATAAAAACGATTCGGCTTATCACTATTACATTCCTAATACCTGGTTCGAAAAGCCTGTAAGAGCCAATGTATTACCTCGTTGGATTGGCTGGGGAAAAGTAAAACCAACCTATATTGCAAAAGTACAGTTGAGTGATAAAATTAAAAATGTAATTATTGATCCTTCTCGTCGCTTAGCCGATGTGGATATGATGAATAACGTCAAGCATCAGCGCGTTAATATCACCTTTGATTCTAAAATTTATAATCCTTTAGATTGGAAGCATTACGAATTAAAAGCACGCCCAAGCCTATGGTATAATGGTTATGACGGCATTAAAGTTGGTGCACATTTGAATGGAGGTTATATGAATACAAAACATGTATTTGACCTAACAGCTTGGTTTAGCACAGGTTTCGGACAAGCATATTTAGATAGCACAAATAAAAAAAGTAATTATAACATTGTATCATTTATTTTAAATTATAAAACGTCAACTTCTAAATTTATAAAGAAATCAAATGTATATGCGACTATCAAATCTTTAGATGGTTTACAAAGTGCGTTAGTAGGCTTCGAGAAAAAAAGTAATAACGAGCGCAATCGTATTTATATACAAGCAAAAGCAATGCTACGTGATTTGCCAAATGACTTAGTGTATTTAATAAATCAAAACGAATGGCAAATCCAAAAATTAAATAGTTATTTAAATGTGGGTATCGACCACAATTACAGCTATAACCGAGGAATAGGAACGATGAACCTAAATGCACGTGCATCAGCCTTTACAAACGATTACGATTATTCATCCTTACAATATACAGCTATCAATAAAAATGATTTAGGGAAAATTAATATCAATACACGTGTGTATGCTCAATTAGGCTTCGGCTTAAAGCAAGCCAGCGAATCGATGTTATTTGCATCAGGTGCTAACCCCGAAGATTTAATGGAAAATAAATACACACGTTCAATGGGCTTCATTCCGCCAAGTTGGGGCAAATATGGCACAGAAACAAATCACTTCAATGCGGGTGGTGGATTAAATCTACGTGGTTATTCCGGTTATTTATTAGCACAAGCAGATGCAAGCGGATTAATGAATTATAATTACAAAGGCATGACAGGGGCTTCTGCCAGTGTAGAAATTGAGTTTGGTGAATTCTTTAAATTTTTAAATTTCAAAAAACTAAACAACACTATTAAAATAAATCCTTATCTTTTTGGTGATGCTGGCTCTATTAACACTAATGCGCCTGGCAAAGCAACAGTGATGTCGAATGTGATGGCAGATGCAGGTTTAGGTTTTGCATTAAGCATACAAAAATGGGGACCACTTTACGGATTGAAACCTTTAACCATTCGTTTTGATATGCCATTTTTTATTAACCGCTTACCTTATGCCGAAAAAGATTATTTACAATTCCGTTGGATGATAGGCATTAACAGAGCTTTTTAAAATATATTATTTAGAACTATAAAATCATTTCACAATGATAGAGAACACAGAACATTACGATTTAATTATTATTGGTGGTGGCCCCACAGGATACGCAGGCGCCATGCGCGCCTTAGACTTCAAAAAGAAAGTACTACTGATTGAAAAAAAACATATTGGTGGCGCAGGTGTGTATGATGGTGTTTTAACATCTAAAACCTTATGGGAAATGTCGCAAAAAATTTCTTCTATTCGCGAGATGATTCCTGATTATGAAGCAGATTTTGAATACATCAATAAAACGGTGAAAGAGGCCATCTTTGAGCGTAAAACACAAATGACGGTGCATATACAATTATTACAAACACAAACAACTAATTTATTTCATTACGAAAAAGGTACTGCGCAGTTTGTAGATAAACACACCATCAGCATCACAAAAGAAAATGGCAGAATAAAAACAGTCAGTGCCGAAAATATATTAATTGCTTCTGGAAGTCGCCCACGCTATTTACCAAACATTCCTATCGACGAACATATTATCATGACGAGTGATGGTGTGAAGAACTTGACCGAGTTCCCGAAAAGCTTGGTAGTATTAGGTGCAGGGGTTATTGGTTGCGAGTTCGCAACTATTTTTTCGAACATCGGTAAAACAAAAGTGTATTTAATTGATAAAGCAGATCGTATTTTACCATTCGAAGATGAAGATGTTGCAGAGTTAATCAGTGAGTCTTTAGAAAAAAATGGCGCTACCATTCATCATGGTTCTTCACTTAAACGGATGGAAATTAAAGATGGTAAAGTAGAATATGAATTAGGATATAAAGATGGTAAAACAGAAATCATTAATGTTGAAAAAGCGCTCGTTTCTGTTGGTAGAGTTGCTAATGTAGAAGGTTTAGGTTTAGAAAAAGTCGGTGTTAAATTAAATGAGCGAGGCAGTATTTGGGATGATGATACGCAAACAAACATATCTCATATTTATGTTGCAGGCGATGTCACAACTGAAATGGCTTTAGTAAATGTAGGTGAAAGAGAAGCTCGCCATGCGGTAGTACGTATGTTTGGCCCAACGATCAAACCATTATCTTATCAAAATATTTCTACCATCATGTTTCTTAATCCGGAAGTAGCAAGTGTAGGAATGAGCGAGCAAGACTGTAAGAAAAAAGGAATTGCCCATAAAGTAGTTAAACTTGATTTTAGTATTAACGCCCGTGCCATTGCCATGCGAAAAACAAAAGGTTTTTTTAAAATTATTGTTACCAATGATAATGGCATGCGAATTTTAGGGATGCGTGTTGTTGGAGAGCACGCCAGCTCTGCCATACAAGCCGTGGCATATTTAATTCATACCAATCAAGGGATTAAAGAATTAGCAGATATGATGCATCCACATCCAAGTATCATCGAAGGTGTGCAAGAATGTTTGCGTATGTTGTTAGGGAAATCCATTTACAAGCCCTCTGTTTTTAAAGACAAATTAAAATGCTATGTCTGCGAAAACGGAACATGTACACCAATCGAAAGTTTAATGATTAGTTAGAACCTGTCCAAAAACTATAACCCTTTAAAATCAATACGTTTAACGCATTTTTTTTGTTTTTCAGAGCAAGATTAAATTTGTAATTCAATGAGTCTAAAGTAAAAAATCACTGATATACAGTAATTAGATTTCCTTAAAAAACTCAGTCATTTCTTTAATCTTCTTTTTACTTAATATTTCAGCTTACATCGACTCCGCTCAATATCCGTCGCTTGGTATAGGGCAAAAGAAGCATTCTTGCTTACACTAATTAGGAAAATTACAAAATCATGTTGTAAGTAAAAATGAAACCTCTGATATAATACAGATAGAAATTTAAAAAATTAATTATAATTAGCTACTTCGCTCGAATTGACGGCATCACTTCAAAACCTGAAACAAGTTAAGGATGACATTATTAATTAAACATTACAAATAGCTGCATAAGCACAGTATTCGCATGTTTTCAAGTCTTCTGTTTGGATGAAAGAGGTATTGCTATCTATCATTTTTTGAATTTCTAAAATCAAATAGGTTTCAAATTCAGCCAATAACTCAGTTGTGAAATTTAATTTCGGATTACCCTTTATATCTTCTGTAATAAAACGAGGCGTTTCTTCAAATTTTTTGAAAGGAATAATACAAGGCAGTAACTGCTCGGCTTTTGCGATATTATTTTTTACTGCCAACCAAGCATACATAAATAATTGCAACATTTTATTGTAATCTTTATCCGAAAACAATACATCAAAATCAATGAACTTAAATTTATCCGATGTTTTAATAGACGATTTATAATCTATCACGCGAATGTAATTTCCTAATTTATCAATTCTATCTGCGGAGCCTTTAATGTATACGAGTGTTGGAATTCCCTTTATATCAATGGTTACAGAGGCACTCATTTTTCTTTCTAAATCAATGATGCTTAATAGTTCGTTTGTCTTAGCGGATTGATTAATTAATTTTAAATCAGATTTTAATAATTTATTAACGTATTCGTATAATACTTTACGTTGTAAATAATTTTTTCCAAACTGACTTTCTTTCTGACTAAAATACGTTTGAAAAACTGTATCAACTGTTTCGTTAGTTTGAGTTAAACAATTTTTTAAATCATCAGCTTTCAATACACGCCCGATGTATGGTATATAAAGCTTTTCCAAAGACTCATGTAAAATAGAGCCTTGTGTATTTGCTTCTGCATTTTCTTCTACATCTTCAGTTTCTTTAATACCAGCACCGTACCTAAAAAAGAATCTCAAAGCGCAATCTTTATGCGTGATTAATGCTGATGGGCTTAGTCCACTATACTCATCATTGGTTATTAATTTTTTGATGATGGGAAATAAATTAATTTCTGTTTTTGGGATCTCAATAACGTTACGAATGCTTGCTGGTAGTGCTCCTCCGCTCAACATTTTTTCGGTAATGGTATGCAACGGATTGAATTTTTGTAATTCAAATTGTAACTGAGTAATAAATCTGCTTTTTTCTCCTGAACCTAAAACACTATGTTCTGTATTATAAGTTAATAAAACGTTAGTGGCTCTTTGCAATAAGCGGTAAAAGTGATAAGCGTACACGGCATCTTTATCGCCATACAATGGCATGTGATGAAAGCGTTTTAAATCGTTTGGAATAAATGAATTGGTCGATTTACCGGATGGTAATACGCCTTCATTGACACCCAACACCATAATGTTTTCAAAATCAAGTGTACGTGTTTCTAACACCCCCATAATTTGCAATCCCTGCAAAGGCTCACCAATAAAAGGAACCGAAGCTACTCCAATAATTTGTTTGTATAAACTTTTGAGCGTTACTAAAGATTCTAAATAATGATGTGTAGTAATGAGTGTTTGCAAGCGATTGAAATATTTTGTAAAAACATGCAAATATTCTTTTTCGGTTGAAGTAATAGTAAATACTTCATCTTCCGAATTATTAAATACATTTATCACTTGAGAGATAGCCTGTATGCCTTGTTCAGAGTTTTTCCATTGTTCAAATAAATGACCGATGTACTTATAATTATCTTCAAATAAGGTCGCTAATACATTCGTATTTATCCACACATAATTTTTATCTATAATGCGTTGGATGATTAACTGTAATTTAATAGTTGGTTCAAACCCTTGGTAATATTGCTTAAATAAGGTGTTTTGTAAAATCTTAAATACATCTGCAAAATAAAAACTTTTTGAATTCCCCACTTTTTGTGTAGAATGATGGAGGTTAATTAAATTATCTACCAAATCATAAATAGGTGTATGACGCAATGGATATTCCATCGTGATATTTACGTATTGTACTTCTTTCGGCAGCAAATTTAAAATAGGAAACAACAAACTTTCGTCTGCTAACACAATAGCGGTTTTAGTTAATGATTTCCCTTCAGCAATCCATTGTTGTAATTGATGAGCAACGACTTGTGCTTGCCCCATCTGCTTTGGAACAGCAACAATATCAATATTTTTAGGAATATCCTTAAAATAATTACCAATATAATTTTTTGTATCTAACCAAGTATTAGTAAAATTTTTTCGTAAAAATAATCCCGCTTCGTACTCTTCGTTATTCACATAATACGTATCACCATCCCAAATAATAGTTGCTTTTTTTTGTTTCACCAGATCCGAAAAAATAATGGTTTCAACTTTGTTTAAGGCGTTAAATCCGGCAATGACTATGTTTGAAAATTGATCAATGTATGTGGATTGTTGATACTGCTCAACTGCTTTACGATACATTAAACCTTGATAGGCTTGTTTTTTTTGTAATAAGTTTTGCGTGAACACTTCGTAAATAGTTCCCATCAAAAACATAAACTGACAATACTCTTCTTGCGTAGTCGTAAGCTTTTCGGCATTAAGCGACCAGTTTTCAATCAGTTTTATTTCTTTAAGTTCCTGATATAAAATTTTTGTATCTACTAAATAACGATCAGCTTCATTAAAGTCCTGAAGCATTAAAGAACCCCACTTAGCAAAGGAATCAAAGGGTTCTGCTTTTTCTTTTAAAACGGTAGTATACGCTACATACAGATCACAAATTAAATCGATGCTATCGGCTTGTTGTAATCCTGATAATTGCGCCACTAATTCTTCCGCACTAATAATGGTTGGTAACCAAATAGTTTTATTAAATACTGTTGCTAAATGTTGTTTTAAATATAAAGCTCCTCGCTTATTGGGCAATACGATGCATAATTTTTCGGTATCATGTTCATGATGATTAAAAATATATTGCGCTAAAAGGTTAAGAAATGGAGTCATTGTAAATCTAAAAGTATGAATTTACTTAACAGTATCAACATTCATTTTTACATTATCACTCATTTTAAGTTCAAATTTTTCACCTAATGTCCAAGTATAATACTTACCGTCAATTTTCTCTGTTGTACCATCTGGTTTTGCATCTTTTGCGTATAGTTTACGCCAAATTATTTTATTGTGATTATTCGAAGTTGTTTCCCAAGTACTTTTACTTAAAATAGAACCTTCTGGGCTATAAATAAACAATGTGTCTATTATTAGATTGTGTTTATAGTAACCTGTTTTATGGACTTTTTTATCCTTGTAATAATACACAAATTTCCCATCCTTCATATTATTATGATAAAAACATTCGTAATTCAAAATGCCACTTTCATCATATAATTTCCAAATACCTTCTCTGTTTTTATTTATAACGCAACCTTCTTCTTTTTTATTTTTATTAGGGTAATAATAAATTTTATATTCGTAGTCCTTCTTGTTTATGCTTTTATTATCTATTTGTGATTGACAATTTAGAGTAGATAAAATAAAACTTATAATTATAATAATTTTAATTTCACTTGACGTCGCTATGTTCATTATTTTTTTATTAATTATATTAGCTACTGAGGTTTTGTTAAATAGGTTTCTGGTGTCACTACTTTGATGGTTGCTTTTTTAAAGTCTTTCAAATTGCGGGTTACTAATGTTGTTAAACCGTTTTCAATGGCAGAATAATATTGTATTGCATCTTCAAAATCATGAAAATCGGAAGCAATAGCTAAATCAATAGTTTTACTATCTACGGATAAAACAGTTACTAATGTTTTAAACTTGGCAATGATTTGCCTTGAATGATTAGCTGAATATTGAGAGCGCAGCACATAATCAATATTTGAAAAAGACAATGACGACACGCAAATTTTAATTTTACCAATATCAGCTAAAGAAAATAATTTCTCCGCGGTAGCATTGAAAGGTTTTCTTCCGGATAGCAAGTCGATGCAAACATCAGTGTCTACAAATATCTTAGCCATCTTATTTAGAATATTTCTTTACAACATGTTCCTTATAACTTTTCTTAGTATCAAAATTTGCAGGCAAATTAATGATGCCTGATAAGCTTTTTACCAAAGGCGTTACATCGTTATTATTTCTAGGCTCAATAAGCAGTCCCAAATAAGATTCAATCAATTGTGACAGGCTTGTGTTTTTTTTCTTAGCATAAGTCTTCGCTTGTTCAATAACGAAACTATCGAGTTTTAATGTCAATTTAGTATCCATGATCAAATTTGTTTTATACGTACAAATATACTTATTTAATACGTAATATAAAAATAAAAAGGTAATGATACAGTTTATTTCATACATAATAGTCTGAATGCCTTGTCTATTAGAATGAATGCAATAACTACAGCGTCGAAACATTTTTTTGGTTCTCGACTCCGCTCGAACTGACAGCAACTAAAAAGCAATTACTCTAAACAAAAAACGGTCCGCAGAAAGCGAACCGTTTAAAAAAACTATCTATCTAAATTACCGTAATCTAATTTTTTACGCTGTATTGCTAATATTGCGGTGCATACTAGTACAAAAAATGGAACGTACATTACAGCTCTTGGTAAATCGAAATGTGCTAAAATAATTTCGGCTTTTCGTTTAAGGCGTTCAGCAATTAAATACATGGCAGGCACTAACAACAATGTTAAGAATGTTGCAAATGCTAAACCAAAAATCATAGTCCAGCTTAGTGGTCCCCAAAACACAACGTTATCTCCACCAAAATGTATATGTGGCGAACCATGCGCTAATAGGCCTTCAAAATCAATATTTAAACCAACCGCCAAGGGTATTAAGCCTAAAATAGCAGCAAAAGCGGTTAATACAACCGGCGTCATACGTGTTCTTCCTGCATCAACAATAGCCTCGTATAAGCTGATACCCTTTGCTCTTTCTTCTTCGGCAAATTCTACCAATAATATACCATTACGCACTACTATTCCAGCTAGGGCAACAATACCAATACCTGTCATTACAATACTCATGTCCATTTTAAAAATAGCTGTACCTAATAATACACCAATAACACTTAATACAATTTCAGATAAAATAATAATTGGTTTGCCGATAGAGTTAAATTGAATCACTAATACTAATAAAATAATTCCTATAGCAGTTGTCATAGCTCCGCCTAAAAACGCACCTGTTTCTGCTTGTTCTTCTGCTTGCCCAGTAAATTTAACCTCTACAGCGCCAGTAGGTTTATAATCTTTTGCTACTTGTTCTAATTGAGCAACTACATTATTTGCATTAAATCCTTCCAATACATCAGATGATAAAGAGATGACGCGTTTATTTTGCTTGCGCTTAATACCACCATACGTATTTTCATAACGAATATCACAAAATGCAGAAAGTGGAATATTACGAACCATACCCATCATATTCATATCTCGAAACGTAATTTTAATATTTTTGATTTCTTCGATATTAGTTCGTTGACTATAATTATATCTTAATTGAATTGGATATTCATCATTAGCATCTCTAAATTTGCTAGGATTATCAATACCAAACACGGCTTTACGAATTTCCATTGCTAATTGCGCAGATGAAATACCTTCACGATTTGCCCTTTCTCTATCAATATCAAATACAATCTCAGGTTTGTTATCTACGAAATCTGTTTTTAAATCGGCTACTCCAGGCACTTCAGACTCTTGAAGGAAATGTTTTAAGTTTCGAGCATTTTCAATAAGCTCTTCAAATTTATCACCTTTAATTTCAATATTAATTGGCTTTGCCACTGGTGGGCCAGACTGCTCTTTGTTTGCAGTAATTTCGGCGCCAGCAATATTCCATTTAGTAGCTTGTATTTCCTTTAAATACTTCATGGTACTTTGTCCGTTGCGCTCGCTGAACTCTACAAAGTTAATTGCAATTTTCCCACGATTTCCATACGAACTTTGATCTTCATCTTGAGGATCCGTTACACCAATAGTAACATTTGTAATGATAGAAGATACAATAGGATTATTTTCGCCAATAATAGTATTCACTTTTGCTTCCACTAATTTCATAACAGCGTTTGTTTTAGATGGATCTGTACCTTCTGGTAATTTCACATATACAAACACATTATTAGGGTCTCCTTGAGGAAAAAAGACAACATTAGGAGAACGTACTTTCATTAAAAATATAGAAAAAGCGAATAAAATTAAGGTATATCCTAATAATGCATAAGGTCTTTTTAATCCCCAAATTAAAAAATTAGTATAACCACGCTGAAAAGAAGGCCATGCTTTGGTTTGAAAATCTTCGATGACTTTGTATAAAAATAAACGATGTGCTACCATAAATAATCCGAAGAAAACCATCAAGTTTCCAAAAGCTATTTTACCCATTGAATAAAATATAATAGCAACGATAGCGTACAATAATAAACGTAACCAAGCTTTACGATTTATTCTACCGTAATTTTGAAACTCTTCTTTATGAGATTTCATAAAATCAACGGCGAACACAGGGTTAATAATGTAAGCTACAAATAAGGATGCTAGCAGGGTAATAATTAATGTAACTGGCAAGAAGAACATAAATTTACCAATAATACCAGGCCAGAAAGCTAAAGGAATAAATGGGGCTAATGTTGTAATGGTGCCACTTAATACAGGTAAAAACACTTCGCCTGCTGCTTTTTTAGCGGCAACTTTAATATCAAGTTTTCCATTATCAAAAATACGATGGGTATTTTCAATTACAACAATGGCATCATCAACCACAATACCTAAGGCTAATAAAAACGCAAACAATACAATCATATTCATACTAAAACCAATGGTAGGCATAAACATAAAAGCAATAAACATGGATAAGGGAACCGAAAGCGCTACGAATAAGGCATTTGTAACACCCATAAAGAACATTAGAATTAATGTTACTAAAATAAAACCAATAATGATCGTGTTAATTAAATCGTGTAACGTCAATTTTGTTTTATCAGATTGATCTGCTGTAATTTTAATATCAATATTTGAAGGGAATTCCGTTTTCTTTAACTCCTCAATGGTTTCTTTAATTTTATCAGAAGCAGAAATTAAATTTTCACCTGCTCGTTTTATTACATTCAACGTAATTACATTTTTACCACTTAAGCGCGCGTAACTTTGCGTTTCAGATACGGTATCTAAAACCTGAGCAAAATCTTTTAAATATAACCTAGCACCCGATTGAGAATTAATTACTAAATTCTTAATTTCCTCAACAGTTTTAAATTCATTTTTAATACTAATGGTTCGCTTAGTACCATCCATAGGTATTTGACCTCCGCTGATACTCACATTTTCGTAGCCAATAGAGCGCTCCAAATCACCCATACTAAGCTGCATGGCTTGCATTTTATACATATCTATGTTCACCTGAATTTCTCTATTAGGTGCGCCAACCATCTTAACTTCTGTGATTTCTTTTAAGCCTTCTATTTTATCTTTTAAATCATCGGCATATTCTTTCAGCTTTTGTAAATCCATGTCACCTGCAATATTGATGTACATAATTGGTAATTCAGAAAACGCTAATTCCTTAACAAAAGGCTGTCGTGTAAGCCCTGTTGGTAAATCAGACTTAGCTTCATCCACTTTATCTTTAATTTGCTGGCGAGCTTTATCGATTGTTACACTGGTATTGAACTCAACCGTAATTAAGGATACATCTTGCATCGAATTACTTGATAGTTTTTTTACCCCTGGTATAGATTTTAATTTTTTCTCTAAAGGTTTAGTAATTGTATTTTCGATATTACTAGGTGAGTTACCTGCATACACTGTACTAATAAAAAATTTAGGAACAACAATGTCAGGAAAGCTTTCCTTAGGCAAACTATTGTAAGAACTAATACCCATTAATGTGATAATAAAAACACTGATATAAATCGCTGTTTTATTATCTATGGCCCAACTACTGGGTTTAAATTGCTTGAAATCCATAATTTTTATAAATTAAATATTTTTTAAATTGACTAATAAGAACAATAACCTAATGCTTAATCTCAATGGCGTCGCCTTCGTTTAACCCATCATATCCGGAAGTAATTAATAAATCTGTTTCTGAAATTCCTTCTTTAATTTCTGCAACGCCCTTGTATTCTTTTCCTAATACGACATTATGTTTTACTGCTTTTTTTCCTTCTGCAACTAAAACAAAATGAGTTCCTTTTAAATCTTTCTGAATATAATTTAGTGGAATTGTTATAACCGGCTTTTCCGATTTGTAATCATTAATACTTAAGATGGCTATTTGATTTGGATGAAATTCTTTTTTGTTATCTAAATTAATTTCTATGCCAAATGTTCTATTTAGCGTGCTAATAGTTCTTGAAGAGTAACTAATACTTGCTGTTAAACTATCATCCGAATCAGGAAATTTCACAAACACCTCATTTCCTTTATGAACTTTCATAGAATAACTTTCTGATAAATCCGCTTTAATTTTTAAGTTATTGAAATTAATTACTCGAATAGCCGGCATGCCTGGAGCAGTTAACTGACCTAATTTAATATCAACCGCATCAACGGTACCATTAATAGGAGATATAATTTTCGTCATACGAACCTGCTCTTGTATTGTCCCCAATTTTTTGTTCATACTTTCTTGTTGAGCTTTAGCTTGAAGAAATTGGATTTCTGTTCCGATTTTTTGATCCCACAAGTTTTTTTGTTTTTCGTACAATTGATTTACTAATTCGGCATTAGTTTGTAAATCTGAAATTGATTGTTGTAAAACACGCGCATCAGTCTCTGCTAATATTTGACCTTTAGAAACAACATCACCGGCTTTAACGTTAATTTTAGTGATAGTTCCGGGTATTTCAGATGCTAACGATACGCTTTCCTCTGCATCAACTCTTCCCTGTACATTTATAAATGTTTTAAAAATAACGGGAATAACTGTATGCGCTTCTACTAAAATAAATTTCTTAGCGGAATCTCCTTCTAACTTTGCAATTTTTGTTGACAATTCTGACAACTGAGTTTTTAATTCTGCTTGTTTCGATTTTAATTCAGAAAGGCTTTCTGTTTTTTCGCCACACGATGCCAGTACAATTGTTGTTGCAATGAATAAATGTTTAATTTTAAAAGTCGAATGTTGAATGCTTTTCATATTTATTATTTTTAATTTATTATTTTTTAATTCTCTAATTAAGAACCTCTCTAATTTTCTATTTGACTAGCGTCCCTGTTGCTTTTAAGTAATCTGTTTTATAAACTAACATATCATAAACAGCATTAAAATAGTTAGTTTGAGATTCTTTTAATGAGGCTTGAGCATTTATTACTTCTAAATTTGAGCCAACACCTTGTTCATATTTTTTTTGAGAAACAGCGTAGATATTTTTCGCTAATTCTAAATTTCGTTTTTGAACTTGCAAAGAAGAAATTGCATTATTGTAATTAACAATGGCAGAAGACGTTTCTAATTCTACAGCTAACTGAAAGTTTTTTAAGTTATTTGCTCCTTTATTATAATCTAACTTAGCTTGTTGGATTTTATAATGACGTTGCAAACCATCAAAAATATTGAGAGATAACGTTCCTCCAATCACTCCTGTAGGAAACCAATCTTTTTTTGTGTCAAAAAAATCAAATTGATTTCTTTGACCAGAATATGAGAAACTCCCATAAGCCACTAAACTAGGCAAATAACCGTATTGCAATCGTTTGATGTTAATTGTATATAAATTTTGTTGTATTTCTAAAAGTTGATATTCTGGTCTTTTAGTTAATTCTATTTTTGATACATTAATAGCTTCAGCTTTATCATCTATACTTAACGAATCCGTTAGCGTTAAATTATCATTACCAGAATAACCCATTTGAAATTTCAAAACATTTTCACTTAAAGTAATTAAATTTTGAATTTTTTGTTTTTCAGTTATTAAATTATTATTTGCAACTTCTAATCTTTCCACATCAATTAGCTCTACAAAACCTTGTTTATTAAGCGCTTTTGTATCATTTAATAATTTGGATAATTTGTCTAGATTTATATCAAATAACTTAATACGCTCTTTATTAACCAATACTCCATAATAAGCTTTAGCAACTGCATTAACCGTTTCTGTTTTAGTTCGAGTTACATTAATATTCATTAAACTTATGTATTCCTTAGTTGCTTTTAAACCCACAATATAATCTGCACTAAACACAAGCAATGATGCTGATGCGCCAATTGAAGCCTGGTATTTTGTACCAAACTTTACAGGTATAAATGTTCCCGCGGGTGCTCCAAAAATTTGTCCTGGTAATAATGATGTTGGTATTTGTAAAAAATCTTTCAAATCAACACTCCCATTAATTTGAGGCATTGCTATTCCAAGAACTTCTTTACGTTTGTATTTTGCCATCAAAATATCACTTTGCGCGTTCAAATTATTCGGACTATTCTTATAGGCATATTCAATAGCTTGCTGTAAGCTAAAATTATTGCTCGATGCTTGTTGCGCCTTTGCTAAAAGGCCTGTTACAGAAATTGAAAAAATCAATATGTAACTTTTAACGTTTGTTTTCATTTATCATTCAAAATTTATAATTTATAATTTCTTTAATCTTCTTCTTTTATGTGTTTGTATTTATTAATGAGTTTATGTCCTTTAATAGTACACACACCGTAAACAAACATGTCTAATAATAACTCCTGCGCTTTAGTAAACGAAACTTTATCAAATGCATAGGTCGTTTTTCCAAACATAAACATGTCAACTTGATTTA
>JAYVDU010000639.1:0-2365 GCA_043749245.1 Bacteroidota bacterium
ACGATCTAAAATCTGTTTCTCCAAATTAACAACAAAACTCCTGTTAAAGCAATAAAACAAGCAAAGACTGATTGTAAGGTTATTTTTTCTTTGTAAACAATCAAACTGATTGGTAAAACAAATAACGGTAACAAGGCAAAAATAGTTTGAGCTACTGCCACTTCTAATTGTTGGATTGCCATCAAAGAAAGGGTTACGCCCATCACAGGACCTAAAATTGTTCCTAAAAATAAAAACGGTAAATTGTTTTTTTCGTTTGTGAAAATGGGCTTACTATTCGACTTCAATTTTCCTAATAGAATTGAAACAACAAATGTTGCTATAAACGCAAATAACAATCGGATCCAAACGGCATGCATGGTTGGTAATTTTTCGGAATAATAGTCCATACCATATTTAGATAATACTAATCCTGTGCCTTGGCATAAAGCACCAATGATGCCGTATATAATCCCTTTTCGATCTCTTTTGTAACCAATTTTAGAAGCTTCGTATGCATCTTTTTTTGAAAAAGTTAGCCATATAACACCTCCTATGGTTGTTAAAATACCAATAATCCCTATGACATTGATGGTTTCATTTAAAGCGACGTAACCGATGATGAGAGCGGCGCCTGGTGCAAAGGTCGTGTAGAGACTTCCTAATTTTGGGCCTAATAATTTAAAGGATGTGAAACTGCAATAATCACCAATTGAAAAACCAATGATGCCAGATAATCCTAAAAAAATATAATGATAAGGTTGAGGTGTTGCAAACAGTTGAATGATGTTTAAATCATTAAAGAAAAATAAAATAACGGAAATAATAATCCATGCTAATAATAAACGGTATTGATTAAGAGGACCAGCACCAATGCGTTTGGCGGCTTCTGTAAATGGAAAAATACCTAAACTCCAACACAGCGTGGTTAAGATGGCAATTAACTCCCCACTTAAATTCATTATTTAGAACTATTTTTTTGTAAGCCTACCATCGCTAATAAAATCCAGCCCACAATAAAAAACAATCCCCCTATTGGAGTAACAGGTCCTAAAAAGGTTAGCCATTCGGTATGAAACAATGTTCTTGTACATAACAAGTAGAGTGAGCCTGAAAACATATAAATGCCAATGATAAAACTTGAATAGACCCATTTAATAAATTTGTGATTATTATGTTTTGCTAATAAAAATAAAGCAAAGAGCATGATGGTATGATACATTTGATATTTAACACCTGTGTCAAAACCATTTAACTGATCGGTTGTCATTAATCCTAATTCAACTTTTGCTTTTAAAAAATGGGCACCTAATGCGCCAAAAGCCACTGCTATGGCTCCCAAAAAGCCGATGGTTATTAATTTTTTATCGTTCATTGTGTTGATATTAATTGGAGGTATTCTTCTTGAGCTTGACTCGATTGAAATTCGCTTACTAATAGTTTTGCATTTTCTTTATCGGTTAATACATGGTAAGCACTTAATAAAAAATCTAATTTTTCTCTATCATGAGAAAAGATGGGCGTTATTTGTTTGACTTGTTGAGTAGATAAACAGACATCAACTATTAATCTTTTAGCTAATTTATATTTATCGTTTTCGTATGGCGTATTTTTTAATTTAGAAAGCAATTCGTTGAATTTAGCGTCTGGCAATGGGTCTGAGCATTTCAAGTTTTTTTGTTTGGCTTTATTTTCTTGTTCTTTTATAAAATCAGTATAAGATTCTTTCATCGTTGGATATTTTAACACCGCTAAAACCGATTTACTATTTTCTTTATCAATGATGTGAGGATATGCTAATTTAGCTGATACTAATCTATCCATATCGATAGGTAAGAGCGTTAACAACTGATTTAACTGCGAAATAGTGAAGCAATTGTTTTCTATAATTTGATTAAGATAGCGACTCTGTGTTTCTTCGTCGTTACACGTGTTAAGTAAATGAACAGCATATTTCAAATCTGCTTCAGATAAAATGGTGTCGCAGGTTGAGGTTGCTTTGTTGTAGTGATTAAAAAAAAATGGTTTATTTGTTTTAGCTCTATATAAATGACCATATAAATTATTATCAACAACAGGTGCAACTTCTTTTGGAGCATCAGGAACAGTAGGCATTTCTGGACCAGAGAGTTCGGATACAGATTGAAACTTGAGTTGTAACTTTCCATCTTTTTCAACCAAGCTATAAGTAAATTCTTTATTAAAATATTTAGTATTGCTTTTTAATAAAATAGAATCTTTAAAGGTGAGCTCCCTGATAATACCCGGTATTTTAATTTCAATGAAATTCCAACCCATTGAAATATCAAATACTTTTAAGTTTGATTGCGCCTTTTTATTGATAGATTCATGGTTAACCGATAAATAAAAAGGATTTCCATTAGCA
>JAYVDU010000640.1:0-2358 GCA_043749245.1 Bacteroidota bacterium
ATAATCCTTAAAGTATCATAAACACTTGGTATTACTCTAATTCAGGAACAAAATTACTTTGTTCGGCATAGAAAGCTGCCTTGTTAAATAGCATCATTAGCATATCTTTTGTTAGAGTTTCGGCTTCTGTTGTGAATTTTAAAAAAACAGAATCGTCCATGATAGCATAAGACAACGAACTCATACCGTAATTACGTTGTAATAAATGTAATAAAAAGCCTTCTTTATTTTCTTCGGGTAAAGAACAAAGCGGACAAACAATTTGAAATAAAAACTGTTTTTCTTGTTCCCAAACATCAACCATTATATCAAAACGTCCTTTTTTTAAATTCCATTGACCTTCTTGTTGTCCGCGTGTATCTTCTGGCTTTAATCCCAAAGCCATAATGGCTTCATCAATTAATTGATAGTATGTTGCAATCATATTTGTTTTACTAAGTTATTAAGTTGTTCGGTAAAAAATAAAGCTTGACGATTGGTGTAAAATGTATTTTTAAACTGACCAACCCATTGAATTCCTTTAATGGCGTTAGTTAAAAATACTTCATCGCCATTCATTAATTTGTCTACAGTTAAGCTTTGCTCAAATGTTAAAATACGATTTAAACTAGCCAATGTTAAAATTTGTTTTCTCATAACGCCTTCAATACAACCATCGGCTAATGGTGATGTATAGAGGGATCCGTTTTTAATGACAAATATATTGGCATTGATTGATTCAATGATATGACCGTTTTCGTTAATTAACAAGCAATCATCTAACTTTAATGATTTTTTGGTTAAACCAGCCATCACGTAAAGCAACGCACTTCCTGTTTTTAAGTTTGATATTTTAGAAATTGGTTTTTTAATTTCGGTATATACATCCACCCATAATCCTTTTTGATTTAAGGTATAACCTTCTGTTTCTAATGCTTCTGTTTCTATTAAAAATGAAATATCATTGGTATCTGGTGTGTAATAACCTCCATCATTTCTAAAAACAGTTAATCTGATTCGCGCATCAGAGGAAATATTGTTTTGATTAATTAAATGTAAAATAAGCGCTTCAATGTTTGTGGTAGAAAATTCTCCCGGGACATTCATTCGCAAAATAGTCATGCTTAACTTAATGCGTTTAATATGGTCAGCCAAAAACATGACTCTTCCTTTTGAATATCGAATGGATTCAAACAACGAATCGCCATACCGAAAAGCTCTATTAGTGAAGCTGATGGCTGGTTCGTAAAGGCTAATTAAATGGCCATTATATATGCAATTTGTATTTGGCATCGACGCTCAAAAATATATAAATAAGTTTTAAAAAACATATTTCATCTTATTTTTATTAAAATAGTAATGAACAAGTTTTTTTTCGGCTGAACTAAAAAAATTATGGTTTTTTTTTCACTACCAAGGTATCAAAACTAGTTCCGTATCCTGTAAAAGCGCCAATGGCATCACCACCACTAATGGTACTTTGTAAATTGGCTGGTGCCGAAAAAGGATTGCCATTACTTGATTTATTAGCATAATACGAACGCCAAAAATTATTTTCGGTATATCCTATGGTACAAAACTTCACTACAATAGTGTCCCCTACTTTATAATAGTTTTTTTCCGGGTCAGTATCGTTTGTTTGTTGAGCGTTTGGTTGTGCAGGACGTTCGTATGCGAAATCAAAATTTTTACCATCTACAAATTTATCATCAAATGCTGATGAAAAAGGTGCTACAAAAAATTGATCTTTAGTAATCCGTTTGGCAAACCATCGGTAACAATTACCAAGCCCTGCAGGGTCTGATAAATGTGCCCAACAAAAACCTAACGTATCTTTTTCCCACTTAAAAAATAAACTATCTAAAGCTATTGGCTGACGAATATCTGTTGAAGCAGTATACGTTTTATCATTAATCAACATCGTTAATTGATAATTTTTACCAATTTGTCCAAAGATTTTTGTGCCTATATAAATAGGGAAACCGCCTACTGATAATTCTTTTAACGTATCTATTTGCGAGCCATTGCTTACGGTTACAAAAGCGCCTTTAACAAAGAATTGAGACGGATTGGATAAATCGGCATTGCCAAAATAAGGAGCAGTAAAGGATAATAAAACTTGAGTAGGAAGTCCCGTTTCGATACTAGCTTCAACAACTAATTTCTGAGTATATTCGGGCAGTTTAACGTTTATTTCTTTACGGCAAGAATTAAATGAAACAACAACTACTGCAACGATAATCGTATTTAAAAACAAATTTGATTTAAAGTATTTATTAGAATCATTAGCGTCCGAAATAAAATTACAATAAAAGGGAGTTACTAAAGATTAGTAATCTCCCTTTTTTTATGGAGATTTGTTTTTCTTACCAATCAAAT
>JAYVDU010000641.1:0-2348 GCA_043749245.1 Bacteroidota bacterium
AATAAAATTATAACATTTTTTCTACCAAATAGATTTTAGGTAAAACATTTATTAACAATACCTTATTTAGTTATGGTTCTACAAAAAAACTACCAATTCATACCTATAAAACTAAAGCTGAATCAACTAAAAAATAGCTTTAAACAACTATTTTGAAAATTATCCCACAGACTTCATTGACATTATTCGCACAATTGGACAGATGGATAGATCTATTTACTATTCTAAAATCAAAGATGCAAAACTAAAATACTTTATTGAAGGACACATAAAAAATAATGACACCAGCGAAAACTCCTTGTACAATTTATTATGCATAATATAAGAACATCTATTAATGTATGCTCTACTTTATGTTGTTGGCGTTTATGTGTTATGGGTAAAAAATGTTTTTTAAACTCATGTTTTCTTCACAAGAACCTAATAATCAGTAGGCTAAAAACAAGCCGTTGAAATGTTATAAAACGGGAGTATTAAATTTTCATGCGTTTGAAATGGCAATCTTATAATACATTTCCTTTTTCCCCTTAGTTTTGTTACCTTTGCCACCTTAAAAAAAATATAAATGGTTTCGATTAATGGTGTTACGGTTTCGTTTGGCGGGTATGACTTGTTTGATAATGTTTCTTTTTTAATAAATCCAAAAGATAGAATTGGTTTAGCTGGAAAAAACGGTGCTGGGAAAAGCACCATGCTTAAAATTTTAGCAGGTTTTCAAACACCAACTAAAGGAGAAGTGTCTCGTCCAAAAGATTGTAAAATTGGCTATTTACCTCAGGATATGACTCATCAGCATGGACGAACCGTGTATGAAGAAACAGAATCGGCTTTTGAAGAAATTAAACAATTACAAGCAAAATTAATTGGCATCAACCACCAATTAGAAACTCGTACAGATTACGAAACCGACTCATACATGCAATTAATTCAGGAATTAACTGATATTAATGAGCGTTTAAACATGATTGGCGTTGATAATACCGAAGAGGAGATTGAAAAAGTATTAATTGGTTTAGGATTTCATCGCAATCAGTTTCACATGCAAACCTCAGAGTTTAGTGGTGGATGGCGTATGCGTATAGAACTAGCTAAATTATTATTGCAAAAACCTGATGTATTAATGTTGGATGAGCCAACCAATCACTTAGATATTGAGGCTATACAATGGTTAGAAGAAGTGATGGAAGTGTTTCCTGGTGCCGTTGTGTTAATTAGCCATGATAAAACATTTTTAGATACCGTTACAAAACGTACCATTGAAATTGTGAATCAAAAAATTTACGATTACAAAACAAATTACTCACATTATTTAGTGTTACGTCAAGAACGTAAACAACAGCAAGAAAACGCTCAAAAAAATCAGCAAAAAATGATTGATCAAACAGAAATGTTGATTGATAAATTTAGGGCAAAGGCCAGTAAATCGGCCATGGCGCAATCGTTGATTAAAAAATTAGATAGATTAGATCGTGTAGAAGTAGACGATATGGATACAGCATCGGTTCGTTTCCGTTTTCCGCCACCAGCGCATAGTGGTAAAATAGTTATTACAGCAGGAAATGCCGGTAAAACCTATGGCGATAAACATATTTTTTCAGGTGCAAACTTCATCATTACTAAAGGCGAAAAAATTGGTTTAGTTGGCCGTAATGGCGAAGGTAAATCAACGATGATGAAAATGATTGCTGACAAAATTAAATTTGATGGTTCTATACAATTAGGCCATAATATTTTAATGGGTTATTTTGAGCAAGATCAGGAAGAAAAAATTGATTTAGATAAAACTGTTTTTGAAACTATTGATGAATTGGCGGTTGGCGACGTTCGCCGACAAGTTCGTAGTTTATTAGGTTCGTTTTTATTTGGCGGTGATGATATTGATAAAAAAGTAAAAGTTTTAAGTGGTGGAGAGCGCGGCAGATTAGCCCTTTGCAAGCTATTGTTAGAACCCTATAATTTATTGTTACTTGATGAGCCTACGAATCACTTAGATATTAAATCAAAAGAAGTACTGAAACAATCGTTGATAGATTACGAAGGAACACTTGTGATGGTAAGTCACGATAGAGATTTTATGACAGGCTTGTGTGACCGCTTATTTGAATTCAGAGATGGACATGTAAAAGAATATTTATGCGACATTAAAGAATTTATGGAAATACGTAAAGTAGAGCGATTGAATGAATTAGATCTTGATAAATCTGGAGTGAAAGCAGTTCCTGTTGCAGAGAAGAAAGTGGCTTCGAGTGCCTCAGCCACCAGTAGCGATTTTGAAGCACAAGAACAAAAAAAATTACAAACTCAATTATCATCTCAAATTAAAAAATCGGAACAGGAAATTGAACGTT
>JAYVDU010000642.1:0-22010 GCA_043749245.1 Bacteroidota bacterium
TGATTGATTATCTATTTCAAAATAAAAAAGCACCAACTAACAGTAAGGAAATGAAAATTTAGGGTTTTAAAATTACTTTTCAATTTAATACAAATGAATGATTTTGAAGCTTTCCATTTCGACTTATGCCACGCCAAACTTAAATGGATGGCGATTCAATCAGGATATACTTCAGTTTTGTGGGATGATACAATTCAAAATCAAATAAATGCCATCTAAAATTTAAGTAATGATAATCATTCTATTGAAGCACATATCATTGCTGTAAAAAGTTATTTCGGAGAAGGATTGGATACAACCGATATAATAAAAACTATTTCAATTTGTTTAAAAGAACAGAGTAGTAAAAATACATTTACGATGAGCGTATTTAATCGCTTTAATATTATGGGTTCATCGAAAGATTAGCTACCTATTAGTAAAGATATTTTAAAGCGGTTTAAGTTCTTCGCTCTTTACTTCTTTATATATTTTCCTGAGTGAGGCAGTATCTCGTAATGGATAATCAAATCCCATATTAGAATAATAAATAGAGCCGTTATCGTTGATAATGATATCCATTTTATCTCTGGTCATAACAATACAATCTGATTTTATTTTTTCATGGTTTTCAATAAATCCAAATTCTATTAATAAATCTTTACTCAATAATTTCATAACAAGTCATGTTTTCTATTCGAAAATACGGAAAAATATTCAAAATAATAGTATAATATGTTACGAAAAATTACAGAGTATCATTTTATATTCTAAGTAATTAAAATAATTAATTGCTTTTAATGCCTTGTTATCATTGGATTTATAGAGTATAGGCACGACTGCCGTAAAACAAAACTCTGCCATCTTCGGACAATACATCCGAATCCTTGCAAACAAAGCCAATAAATCAAACATTCTCTGAAAGTCTTTCGCAGTATGGCATTCGTGGCACAACGTATGATACACCTGTGTACGCTAATGAAAATCAAAAGCGATAAACAAATAAACTAAAAACAAAGTAAGATGAAACCAACAGAAAAAGTAAAAGTAGAAACAACTACAAGCACAGCAACCACAACGGTATTAAAAGACAATTACTTAATGGTATCGCCAAGCCTCATTATAGCCGATGAGAACATTAACCCACGATTAGAATACGGAGACATTGAGGAGTTAATGAATTCCATATTAGAGAACGGGATACGTAACCCATTAAAAGGTTATAAGGTTGGCGACAAGATTGTTTTAAAAGACGGACACCGTCGAATGCGAGCCGTAAACCTTGCCATTGAAAAAGGAAACAAAATTGAACGAGTACCAGTAATTTTAGAACTGGGCGCATTAAATGATGAGGAGCGAACGCTAGAGTTTTTAATATATAATGACGGCAAGCCCTTAACGATGCTCGAACAATCAGAAGTAATAAAACGCCTTTTAAACTTTGGTTGGAAAACAATAGACGTTGTAAAGAAAACAGGCAAAGCGAGAGGCTATATTGAAAACTTAATCATGCTAACCAAAACAAGCATGAAAGTTCAAAACTTCATTAAAGACGGCAAGATAAGCGCACACGCTGTAATACAAATTATGCAAGCGGTTAAAGGCGATACAGATAAAACAACTGCCGAAGTAGAAACCGCTATTAAAAAAGCTACCGAGCAAGGTAAAGAAAAAGCTACCCCTAAACACGTTACTACTGAAAAAGTAAAAAACCAATCCTACGGTAAATTTTATAAATGGGCTGAGGAGATTGCCGATAAAATAGCAGGGCGCAAGGATATTTTAAAAGACCGTGAAGATGTATTAAGTAAATTGCTAATCAGCTTTGAGAACGGGCAATCATCCACGCAATTTGCCGAATCCTACTTCACTGACAAAACTAAAAAATCTGAAGCGCCTGTGAAAAAAGTAGTTCCTTCGATAACAAAAGTGACTGCCCCTGCAAAGAAAAAAACTACCGTAAAAAAAGTAGTTAAAAAGAAATAGCACACTACTCCTGAAAACAAAGCCCTGATAAACGCAGGGCTTTTGTTGTTTATGAAATTAGACTCCATCTAACTTGCACGTTCAAAACAATGTATCGTTCTTAGATTAAAACAAAGCCGAAGCCATGATAACAAAGGAAATCGATAAACTAATTATAGAAGTAATGCATCCTTGTCCTGAAGAATTCAGAAAGGATTTAAAAGAAGCAATTATTGGTGCGATTCAGTATCAAAGCCCACAAAATTCCGAGCCTGATAAAATACATTTTGTGACTTGTACCTTGCTTGAATTATTAAAAAATTTAGATTAGTATTCCTAGTAAATATAATTATTTATTTGAAAATGGAAGCCTTGCCTCGAAAGCAAAGCTTCCGTTATTTATTCCACCACCATGTCAAAGAACGAATTAGTAATTTCTTACTAATCAAAAATAGCCATCTCTCCGCCCTGATTAAACCGACCGTACTGAGTGGCTTTGCCAAGTTCAGGCACTTCAATTACTACATCAACATCGTGCTGAAATTCGTTATTACCTTTAAACTGTCCGCCTTTGGTGGCTTGGAAAATATACACAAATGATTTGCCTTTGTTATCAGCTTTTAATTTCTCTAAATTCTTAGAAGATAAACCGAGTTTGTTTACTGAATCTAAAAACACAAAGTCAAAGTTTGATAAATCATTCGGCACAGCATCAGCAACGGTTAAATTTTCGTGTGCTACATTTTTATCTTTCAATTTATCTTGTAAGGTTTTATCTAATTTCTCTTCTTTGGCAACGTATAAAACTCTGCCGTGATTCCTAGCCAAATACCCTGCAAAATCAACACATAAATAACTTTTACCCATCTTAGGCATACCAAATACCATTGCTGTAAATCCAGCCGAAGGGTCGCCTATAAACGTTAACCATTTATCTTTAAAGCCAAGCGTGTTAAATTGCATATTCACAAAATCGGTACTCTTCATCATATTTATTGTTGAAACTTCTTGAGGAGAAGAAGTTTCAATTGTATCTTGATTTGTAATACCGCTTAAACCTAAAGGCTTCTTTTTTGATTTGATATAATCCTTATCCAAATCATCATAAGCATTCTCATATTTTTCGATTATACTTTTTAAACGTTTTATAGTAGTTGGCTTCAATATAAAATGCTTGGCATTTTTCATTGTATTAAAAGCAGATAATACAGCATTCTGTATATCCATGATATCATTAGCAATGGTCGATTTTTTAGTAATCTTTTTTTCTTGAATTGCTTTTTGTAAATCATCAATAAAAATTCCGAGTGTATTTTTATATAATATCTTGTCGTTAAATTCTAAAAAACGATGTATAAATTGGATTTCTAAACTGCTAATTGAAGATTTGTTTTTTTTATTTATTCCATTCATGTGGTGTGATGTAGGTTCGTAATTGTAAATGAGCATTTCTGTTTTTTGCTTATCAGTATGTTTGGTAACCGCCACCGACTTAATAATTTTCTTTACTTGCCATTTGTATTTTTTGATATAGCTGTTTAAAATAGGTGATGGATAAGAACTCAATAAAAAATTCCCTTTAAATTTCACTAAGGCATCTAATAGTTTTTTATAATCTTCTTCTGTATATCCTTTGTAATGCCCCATATCCGAACCAATGTAAGGAGGGTCGCAATAAGCAAAAGAATCTTTATCATCACAACGAGTCAATACTTTAATAGCATCGTTATTTTCGAGTTGTACTTTAGCTAATCGGTCGGCATAAGGCTTTTCAAAATTTTCACGCTTCACTTTTAATGATGCTTCTTTGCTGTCGTCTTTCCCAAATCCCCAAGAGCCAATCATACTAGCGAATCCTTGATTAGTTGTAACCCAAACAGCCCACGCTCTTTTTACAGCAGAAAATAAATGAGGGTGCGTGTAAATAACCATTGCCTGTTTATAGAGTTCTCGGCTATGAGGAGTAGCCCGAATCTCTTTTTGTATTTCAGGAAATTGTTTTTTCACGACCTGAAAAAAATTCACGAGTTCGCCATTGATATCGTTAACCACTTCTGTTTCTGAAGGAGGCTTGGCAAACAACACCGCTCCCCCACCAAAGAATGGCTCGCAATACAATTTATGCGATGGTATTAACGGCAGGATATATTTTAAAAGCATTTGCTTACCTCCGTAGTATGTAATGGGTGTTTTCATTTTTTTATTTTTTACAATTTTAAATTAGCAGATTGACAGATTGCAAATTTGTAATTTGATAATCTGCCAATCTGTAATTAATGCCTAGCTGTATTTTAATACTTTACGGTCGTTCCAAACCTTATCAAAGTTTTTATTTCCGCCTGCCCATAAATAGGCTAATACACCACGAGCATTCGTAATTTTTTGAATAGCCCAACCTGCAATATCGCCTGCAATGCCTGTTAATGCATAACCACGATAAATGGTATTCGCATTGGTCTCATCGCTGATACGAGGCTCAAAAAATAATTTATCATTTACAGAACCAATTTTATCTTTGATAATATCCACCGAACCTTGCACGGTTTTAATCGCATCGTTTAATTCGGTTTGCTTGCCTTCAGTTGCCAATCCTGCGCCTACAGATGGCATTATCATCAATAAGATTTTATCACGCAAATCTTTGACATCGGTTGATACAGGAAGTGTTACTTCTAACTGGTCGATGAATACATTGTTTAGTGCGCCTTTACCAATATCAATTTTAATCACGGTGTCGTGTAAAATTTCTACTTCGGATATTTGTGATTTCATTACAAAACGTTCGTTACCATCCGTTGTAATTTTTAAACTATTACTTGTGTTTTCTATTTGTGTTGTCATAATTGGTTTTTTAGTTGGTTTTTGATTTGTTTTTATTTTTGAAAATAAATGACTTAACGATTTTGTCGGGAATTAAAATAGGTGGTGGTCTATTATATAATTCCCATGTTTGTTTGTAAGCGTTTATTTTCAATGCTGTTTTTTTATTGCCTGCGGTAGCTTACCGCTTATCCTTATCGTTCTTATCTTTTAAAAAGATTCCAACGATAGCCTCCCCCAGTATAGCCCCTATAAAACCACCTACCATCACATACGGCACAACATCTTTTTGTGTTTCTCGTGCATAAAAATAAGTGGCTAAAGAAGCGGCTAGGGAAACGGTGGAGACGATTGTTTTTTCATTTATCATTTTTTAGTTTAGATTACAGATTTAAAATTTCAGATTACAGATTTTCGTATGCTGTACCATGTATCAATTCAAAACTTATCATTCAAAAATTAAAATTTCTACTGCCTTGATTTAATAAATAGCGTTGTTGCAACACCTGATATGAATAACATACCCCCTGCCCATATTTTATTTTGGATACGTTTTCTGTTAAGTGCTTTTAAGGTGGTATTTAAATCAATGGTTAATTGTTGCTCACGCATTAATTGTTCTTTAGAAAAATCAGTTACAGTATTAAACGATTTATTTACGAACACCAACTCCGAATCACGCACAGCAACCATCGCTACATATACTTTTAATTTTCGCTCATAGCTTTCAATAATAGTATCGGTTTCTAATTGGGCTTCTTGTAAATCAAAGCCTAAGCTATCCACTAGCACTGTATCACGATTGGCAAAACTATCGGTCTTTAATTGAAAAGCTAAGTGTTGCAAATGCGCCTGTGATTTTAACAATGCTTTCTTTTGCGAGGCGATGGTTTCATTTTGTGCCGATAGTTTTTTTGTTAAACTATCTTTTACGTTTTTAAAACGTAATTCATAAATAAGTTTATCACTCACGATGATTTGCAATTCTTTTTTAGCGGAGTCTAGTTTCGGGACGACCACTATTTTGTTTTCTCTGCAATGAGAATTAAATAATAGATACCCTAAGAATAAGCCTACACAGAACGATAAAATAATATACATGGTTTTCATAAATTTTAATTTGATTTTTAGTTTAATAATTACTTGCTTGACTCGTTGTTTGATTTTTTAACTCTTAAAATGGTGGTGGTCATTTTAATAATTATTTTTTTAATGCTTGTCGTTGCTAACGACTGTCGGCGACTTGCGTTCTAATGAATAACCGAAAGCCGATGCGCCAATCATGCTCATGAATGAATAGAACATAAATTCAGGAATATGTAATCCAAAGAATTGTTGTGCTACCCAAGCGATGATACTCATCAGAACGTAAACAAGAGCGATGACTTCACGCATCGAAAAGTTGCCGTCTTTGTCTTGTAATAATTGGTGGATGATGTTTTTAATGGTCATAATTATTTTTGTTTTTTTAGTTGAATAAATCCGAAAAGAAATGTCTTACTTCAGAGAGGGCATTTGTAATCTTATCCTTGTGATGCGTGGCTAATAAACCTAATCCTAAAACCCCTGCCACACCGATGCCTGATAAAATGTAACGAGCATTTTGTCTTTTGACGGCTCTAAAATCTATCAACGAGTAAGTGAAAAGATTACCATACAATGATTTGTGTTTTTGACAGAGTTGAATAAAAAAATTAAAGTCGCTCGCATTTTCAAAAACCTGACAACCTGCGGAATTTTTATCAACGTTTTTTGTTTTGCCCACTCGGTTGGCTCGGTGTATATTGATGCCATACATTCCTGAAGTTTTTGTGCCGTTGTTAAAATCAAGTACCGCATCACGGTTGTAATCTCTGATAATACTAATTGGCTTATGTTGCACGAGTGCTAAATACTTCCCTCTGTGTAAACCAAGTACATAACTATCTTTATATTGTCCTTCCGCTAGTATGGCAGTACCTTGTGCTTGCATAGGTTGTCGTAACCAAAAAGTACCAGGGTCTGTTGTTGCTTTAAAAATATGATACTGCCAGTTTAACGCTGATACTTTATAAAACACATGAAGCTCATCATCAAAACGATTCGGCATGGTGGATTTGCTTCTCAAGCCCACAATATTCAGCTCATACGGACGAGTGTATAAAGTAAATTTTTTATGGCGCAGAATTGCTTTTATTTTTTGGAGAATCATTTTTTTTAAGGTTACAGATTACAAATTTTCAGATGGATTGAATCAGCAAATCTTGTCGCTTTGATTAAAATCGAAGTTGGTATCTTCCTCTTCACTCTCCTCGTTTGTGTTATTGTTAGCAATCACATCAGGCACATAATTTTTTAACCACTCTTTCACATCAAAACAAGGGCAGGCTTTGTGAACGTTTGCGAAATCACGATGACCAACAACGCTTACATTTTTATAACGCTCCGTTAATTGTACAATTTTATAAAAGAGTACTTCTTTTTGTGCATCCGTTCGGTTATCAATGGGCTGACCATTTTTATCAATGCCTCCGATGTAAGCAATATTGATGCATTCAGAATTATGATTAGCGACACCATTGCTTGGATTAATCTCTTTTGTTAATTGTACAATTTCTCCGCTCGGTTTAATGATGTAGTGGTAGCCTGCTTTATCTCCCCAACCTTTGATATCTTTCCAATAACGTTGAATGGATGCGATGCTAGTATTTTGTGGCGTGGCTGTGCAATGCACCACGATGTATTTTATGTTTCTCATTGTTTTTTGTTTTTGTTTGTTGTTCTTTAATCTTGAGTCTTTTATCTTCTTGAGTCTTCAATCTTTTATCTAACTTCTTTAATCCTTAAATCATCCATTTACCATTGGCATAGCTTAATCCTATTTTTTTTAAAGCCTCTTGAATATTCAATTTTTGAGAACGTTCTGTATAGGTTGTTAGCATGGCATTGACTAAAGTTTGGCGCACGCCGTTAATTCGGTAATTTTTTAATTGCTCGGACACTAAACTGTAATCCGTTGTGTTTTTGATACCTTTTAAAAGAGTAATGCTTGTGATGTAATCTTTTGCCGTGATGCTATCGGCTATCGCTTTAGCCACAATGGTTGGATTAAAGATTTCTAATGGCGGTGGTGGCGATTGTTTCTCTTCTTTTTTTTCGTGTGTGATGCTGTTGAAGTCTGCTTCTGATAATGGAATTTGAAATCCCTTGCTTCTGAGGACGGATTCCAATTCCCTTCCGAAGTAGCCGTCTGCACCATACTTTTTAAAAACTCCTGCACCATAGGTTGTGATAAGAGCCCGTTGAAGTCGAAGCACAGTATCGCCTTTAGCACCGAACTGAAGCGGAAAGGTAACAGAAACATGAACAGGAGGTAAAGCGGAATGCACCACAGGCTTAGTAAGATTTTTATTATCATGTTCGCTATCATTCGTAGAATTTTCGTTAAAGTCTTCATCTGTTGTTTTGTTTTTAGGTTTATAAAAAAGTTTAATTCCTAGAAATGTCAAACCGCCCACCGCTAAAGTGCCAAGCCCTAGCCATAAGATGGCGTGCTTATTATGTTTTGGTATGTCTGTTTGAGTGGTTTCCATTTTTTGATTGGTTACGTATTTTTAATCGTTGTTTAGTGTTTGTTGTTATGCTTCCGTTTTCTCATGGCATTAATAAATAGTACTCTCAGTCGCCTCATCGCTAAAAAATGTAGGGAAGTAAATACTGTTGCAAAAATTCCTACACCAATTTTTTCTCCTGTGGTCATTTTATCGGTGTCTCTTTTTTCTCTTTCTATATCCATTGTTATTGTTTTTTCTTTTTTGTAATGATGGTAATCCACTCGTCATATTGTCCGAACTCAGATTCTGATTTTAAATCGTCGATTAAATTTGCACCATACAATTTTTTATATTCTACGCCTGTGTAGATAAAAGCTTTTTGAGTTGGCATTTCATTTAACGTAGCGATAATCGCTTCTGCATCAGTTCCACCGAATATGCCGTAGGATTTGTCAAAGGCAGATTTTAAGCGTTTAGCCCAAGCTTTATAGGGACTAATGGATGGTGCTTGCCCTTTCTTTTTTGGTTTGGCATTAATGATTTGCATCATTTCATTATACTCGGTAGTTTGCAATTCATCGCTCATATCCTTCAGTAAATTGCTATTGTATAATTTATTATAGGATTTAATGGTTTTATCCCACTCCTCTTGCGAACTCACATTCACTAATGCTTCACGCAATGCCGTTACATTTGTACCCCACCAACCATCGTTTTCAAAAGCCATTTTAATTTGTTTGGCTGTAGTGGCAGGCGTCCCATCTTCAAAACTTTTATTCTCTTCCTTATTAGCTATTGTTTTTTTGATGAGTTTCGTGCCTAGCCAAATCGTTCCTCCAATACCAACAGCCGTTAATAAACCATATATCACTTTTTCCTTTACAGTCCATTTCTCATTAACACTTGTGGTGGCAGGCGTATATGATGGCTGAATGAATTGCTGACGGAGGCTCTCCGCTTTGCTTTCAGGTTTCGGTGTTGTATTTGAATATGGTATGAGTGCGTTCAATGTTTATTTTAAATAATTTTTGATAATTGTGTATTGGTTTTGCGTCTTAAATCTTGCGCCTTAGTTTAAACCCAACTGTTGTTTGGCGTAGGCTAGTTTGAGTGGATTACCAACGACATCTGCTAACTGAGTCAACACATCAGACGGTAAATTGGCAGCGATGGTGGTTAAGGATTTGATGATAACGTTTGCCTCTTGTGCAGAGTCCGCTTCAATATTAATGGCGCAGTTAAATTTTTTCATAGTATTATTTTTTGTTTTTTATGGGTTTGTTTTGATGTTTAATAAATCGGCAACGGTTTTTAAGTGTGGTGGTGTTTTCATAAAGTCTTCGCTAATGGCATAAAATATATCGAGTTCTTCATCTTCAAATGTCCTAGCCAACTTATTACCGAAGGCAATGTGAAAGCTCTCCTCTTTTAGTTCTTCAGGTGTTTTGAGTGACGCATCTCCTTCTTCTTTAATTTCATAGGTTACTTCACGCCCTTTAAATTGGCTATTGGCAGAGGATTGCGTTGGTGTCATCGCATTTGAAAATCCATTGAGCAAAGGCACTTTATCTAATACTTTAGGATTTTGTTTAAAGAACTCGCTGGCAAGACCACCAAATAACTTCCCTAAATCCAATTGCCCAAAATGATTGGGATTGGCTTTTACTTCTTCATATTTTGTTTGAAGTTCTTTTAACCGACTTTGTACATCTGCAATCCATTCATCCTGTTGTAGAATCTCATTGTCTTTCAGTTCAATCTCTTTTTTGAGCTGTTCAATTTCTAGTTTGGTTTTAAACCGCTCCATCTGCTCATCTAACTGATTTTTCATATCCAAGCCATTGAGTTCTTGTTTCTGTTCCTTTAAGTAATAGATATAAGATTTGCGATTTTTATCTAGTGGATTAGAAGAAAAAATGCTGAATTCTATTTCTTCCGCACCGTGATAAATAAAATCTTTGTACTCATCAAATGCGTCTACACGATTGGTATGCGGAATAAATACCATGCCGTCTACTTTAAACTCAAAGAACAAGGGTTGTCCGTTTTTATGGGCAGAGTCTAACATTCGGCGGATGTTTTGTATCTGTGATTCGTTATATGGTTTACTATCTATTCTACTCATGTGAAATGATGCTTAAATGTTTCGGGATGACTTGTATAAAGCGAATGTGGTTAATGGTATTAGCGTAATTGTGTAATATTATTTGTCCTTGATGTTCGTAATCCTGTCCGTTGGTAAAAGCAAAACTTAAATCAAAAAAACCAAAGTCAGAACGGATGCGCACGTTGTCAATCTCTTTTACTAAATAATAAAATTGATTAAAGGCTTCTAGTTCTAATACTTCGCCTGCTTGCATCACGATGTGTTTTGTTTCGGTGATGTAATTATTTTCAAAACCTAAATCCTTCATGCGCCTTGCAATGAATTGGAATGTGTAATCTTCAGTCATGCGTTTCGTTTGTTTGTTTTTAAAAATTCAAATTCAACTCCGTTGGACGGTTCATTCATTTCCAACCACACACATACGTTTACCATATAGCCTGATATTCGATTTGTTTTTGTTAGAAAAAAATCTTCATACAAACCATTGAGTAGAGTTGTTTGTGGCGATACTTCCACCTGCTTTGGTTTTTGCTTTTGTAATAACGAGTAAGGATTATGAGTTAAAACACCATTGGATGTAAATCCATTATTCCATTCTAACAATTTAATCCACTCCGAATAAAAAATATTGGCGGTTTCTAAACTTTGTAATTTTAATGTACCGATGCTTGGATTGATGGTGCTATTCCAATTAAATAACATATCGCTTGTTGTACCTTCGCTTGTTGTTATTTCAGTTGAATTTCCAAGACCAATTGGTAGTGATTTTGGAATTGCAATAGCACTCTCTAATGTATTTCCTAAAACTGATACATCGCCTGTACTCATTGTATGAGTGGCAGTTGTTCCTGTTGCTTTTACAAACACATCATAATCAATAGCTACAACTTGTTTGGCATTGCGAGGCAGTCGTATTTGAAAATGATGTACTTGCTCAGGCTTGCTAATCACAAAGGATTGCACTATCATTCTATGTCGGTTTGTATTAGGCATTGGTTTCTCTTTCTCCATCAATCGTTAATGAAACAGTATAAGGTGTGAACACCGTTCTGCCATCGTCTGTATCTGTATATTCAAAAGTGATTAAGCCATTACCCGTTGCGATATTGCCGATGCGATACGGACGGTTGTTTGCATCTACAGAAGGCAAGGCATAGATTTTTTTAGCAGATGTCTCTTCACTCAAAATCTCATCTTTGTTTATTTCTAAACGTAACGTGCCTCTGTAATACATCAACTCTTCACGATTAGAACTCAACCCCACCGCCTGAATCAATACCACGCTTTTATCAACCTCAAAGGTTTTCTTTACCGTTTTACCTGCATCGGTTACTTGCAAGTTGAATGTTTTTGAATATGGTTTTTTCATTGTTGGTTTTGATTAAAATATTGTTTGCTTGGTTTTAAAATCCTCTTCGCCATTGTACGAAGAGGATTTATGCTAATGACTATGGCGTTGTTATCGTACCATGCAATCCCACATATAAAAATGTTTTTGCGGTATCGATGCCTTCTGTAGAGCCTAATTCAACAGTTGCTTCCAATAAAATATCATCGTGTATCAATCGAGGGTTTGCTAATTTGTAGTAACCCATGTGAAGCTGAGTGTTATTGGCTGTTTTAAACACACTCATGTCAATGTCGCTCAAAATCGTTTTCTTATTCGCTTTTAAGGTAAACTCGCCATTAGCAATCGCAGGATAATCTTCAATCTTATCGAACTTAGCTACCATCGCTTTATCATCTGTGCCGTCTTGCGCTACACCCACTAATACAATAATGCCACTCACTAACAAGGCTTGGTTTTTTGGTAACTTCGCATTGCTGATGTTTCTCATGCCTACTGATTTTACATCTTGCGTTTCAAATAACTTAATCGTTTTGGATGCCACTCGTTTGCGAGAGTAAATAACCACATCGGCTAATCGTAAATCTCCTGCGGTTAATCCGCTTTTGATGTGTGCTGGCAATTCGGGAAAATGCTTTTCCATTTCAGCACGAGAACCTCTGCTCACATTATTACCATTAAATAATTTGTGCATCATTTTAAGACGTTGGATTGGTTTTAAACGATTAATCGCTCCAAACACTTCATCTTGCCCTGCGCCATCCATTCCGTCTAAGCCTAACAATGCACCTGCATTATTGTATTCCGCTATTCCTTTTAATTCATCTAATTCTAACATAATTTTTTGTTTTTTTAATTGTTTTTAATTGTTGTGTTAATCTCGTTTTACTTTAGTAAAGGCAGTTGATTGCTAAGGAATGCCTGCCACCAAAAGGATTCCATAAGAATAAAAGTCAATACGTTTTTTGATTTACATCAAGCGGTCAGGCATCTCATCTTCTAATCCGCTGACTTCATAGTTTTCCGTTCCTGAAAAATCACCCGACATCCCTTGTTTTTGAGCATAGGCTTTTGCACTTGCTTCGATTTGTTGTTCGAGTTTATTCGCTTCCGAAAAATCTAATTCATTTGCACCATTCATTTCCGACTCTTCTTGATTGGGATGCTTAAAGTATTGCACGTTACCCACACCATTTTTATCCTCATCATTATCTTCGTTGGTATTGTTTGCTATTTTAGCATTTGTTGACTTGGATAGTTTATCTAAGAAAAATTGTTTTTTGATGGTTTCTTTATAATGGCTCAGGCGTTCTTTGATGCCTTCTACTCCTTCCGCTCCATCAACACCATTCACGGATTTGATTCCCTGAAAACCGCCCGAAGCCATGAGACCAATTCCGAAGCCTGCTGTGGCAGGACTGTTAAGCGCATGACCAACACCTGCTACCACAATTCCTGTTAGGAATGAAAAACGACCAATGATTGTTCCTGCCAAACCACCGCCAATGCCTCCAATGATAATATCTCGTCCTGTATTAGCCATTGTTTTTTTGTAATCAATGCCTGCTTTGGCTGTTGAGCCTGTCGATGCATTTGTTGTTGTATTCCCTAGTCCCCTCAACTCATCTTGATGAGCCTTTTTAGCGTATTTGTTTTTTGAATGATTCATTTTTTTGTTTTTACTTTTTTATTTCTATCATTTACTTTTTTGTTTATGCCTCTTGCTTTTTTTAGTGATTACTATTTTTCACATCATCTTAGAGCAATGTAACCGCTTCTTTTTTTTGAGATTTTGATGTTGTTTTTTTCTTTGATTTCGGTTTATGATTACTTCCTCCTTTCTTTGATTTCGGTTTATGTAATGTTGGCTTAGGCTCATTGTTTTCAGGCACGCCTTTGAGTGTTGGTTTTGGTTTAAATAGTTGGTATGCTAATGCAATTAATCCAAGTGAGCCAACGGTAATGCCCGTGGGCTTCATCCATTTTTTATGTTTTTGCCAAAACGATAATTTATCGGTGGTGATTGGCGGTTCTTTTGATTTGTTATTCGCTGTGCGTTGATTAGATGCACCATCAGTAGCATCAGCATCTTCTTCATTTTTATCGGTTGTATCCACCGCCTGATTTTGTTTAGCTGGTAGGCTCGCATTATTTTTGGTGTCCGCTGAATTTAATCGGCTCTCATCTGTATGTTCCTGATTGTTTGATTCATTAGATGCCTGATGATTATCGGTATCATTCGAGCGATTCTGATTGGATGAATTATCATTGCTTTGAGAACTTCCATTGTCTTCTTGATGTGAACTTGGCGTATCCTCTGAGCTTGGTTTTTTCTTTGGAATGATACTTCCTACTTTTTTTATTAACGCTACAATTGTTGTGAGTACCGTCGTAGCCGCCGCAATGGTAGCGGCTGTCGCAGGCTCTCCTAATTCTCCCAAACCATTGACTTCGTTCATGCCTTCAGATGTATAGATGCTCGAGCCAAGTAATTGTGATAAGGGTAAGTCCTCATGTAAGCCATCTACATTTTCATAAGGTGCATAATCTAAGCCATTGAAAGGAACATCTTTGTTTCGGTTACCTCTTCCTTTTAAAATGGCTTTTTTTAAATTTTCAGGTTTGCCTCCTGCGCCATAAAAAATCTTGTCTAATTTTTCACGTACCTTTTTCATTTTAAAAAATTTATCCATTGGCACACCTAATTTTCGTGCGTCCTCTTCAGGGAGGTAAGTATATTTAAGTTGAACACCAATTTTCATAAAATTGAGTTTCATAGCGGCTAATATACCTGCACGCAATGTAGCAGTAGCAGGGTTAAAACGATTAGTAACGTGCAATCCTTTGTTTAAGAACTTTTTTATTTTAGCTCTTCGTTCTTGTTTTTGCTCAGCAGTTCTGCGCTTAAATAATCTACCCAGTTCCATCATCGCTTCTCGCTCGCCCATTAATCCCATCAAGTCTTCGGTATCACTGTTTTTGTTTTGGCTTCGGTCGCTGACCGTGACGCCGTTTAAATATTCTAAATCCATAGTTGTATCTTTTTTTTCGGTGTAAGGTTCTTCGTAATTAAATTGTTTAACTACACAATCAATCGTAATGTGTTTTCCGTTTTCTAGTGGGACAATCGGATAGATATGTTGAAAGTGGTCTTCTTCATATTTTGTTATTCGTAGAACGTGTTTTATTTTTAGATTAGTTAAAATACTTGAGATGAATACCGTGTAACAATCACAATCAACACCTGATGGATTACCTTGCTCATCGTAGTTGTGTCGGTCTCGCCATACTCTTGCAGGCGAACGAATCTGCTCTTTGCCATCTTCATCTTTGCGGTAAGCAATGTGATTAAACACAAAGTCCCATAAGTTTTTGCAAGTTTGATACAAGGTATCTGCTTTGATAACCTCCTGCGCAAAACTCTTGGTCTGCCATTGTGTATCAGCCACCACCATTGGTATAAAGCGAATGGTATCTGCAACCGTTGCTCCTTTCTTTTTAGTTTCATAGCCACCAACTGCTTTAGGAAAATACACATCGTATTCAAAACCTGATTTTACTTCTAATTCTTCTCTCGTCATTTTTAGGCAATCGTTTTCTAGTACAAGTATTTTGTTTACTTGTTAAGGGTTGTTTTTTAAATTTTAACTTTTGATTATCTCTTAATTACTATGCAGAGTTATCTTTTTGTTTGCGTAGCGTTATTTTTTCTGACTTAGTGAAGGGCAGTTTTTTAATGCCAACATCTATCGTTGTTAAAATATCGATTTGAATTTGAATCAATTCGTTATTATTGATGGCTGTCAATACTTTTCCTGAGGAAGTAAATAAATTGAGGAGGGGAATTTTAATTAATACATTTTCAATCTGTGCTTCTCCAAAGGCTGGCAATACAATATCTTGATTAACCACTTGCGAACTCCCTATACTCTCGTCTTTATAACGCAATTTAATAAAAGGATATTTTAATTTGAACGAACTACGTGTTGGATTTTTTAATTGTATATCCACTCTGATAGTAACCCCATTAAAAGCGAGTTGATGGATTTTAGCAGTAGGCACAACTTCTAAATTAACTGCCGTTTTATTGATGCGAGAGAGCCACGTTGCTCCTGCCAACAATGCTGTGCCGATGCCTGTTCCTACTGCTATTTTTTTCCACGTTTCCATTTTTTATTTTGATTACAGATTTTTTGATTACAGATTGCAAATTTTTTAGATTGCAGATTTTAGTTTTGATTTATTACTTAGCCGTTCGGTCTTGTATCTTGTGTCTTTAATCTTGTTTCCCAAAATCACTTCTTCATTTTGTTTGATAAAAATTCGCCTGCTATTTTAAATCCCATCCAAATTGCTCCGCCTATAATCGCTTTGATAGCATAATCCATTAAGTCGGTGTAATTCATATTAGCCAATAAAATTGTTCCTGTTAAAAATAAACTACTGCTGTGGTCGTTGGTACTTTGTGCTTTATCCATTGTCTTATTTTTTATTTCGATACAAACATAAAACTATTTTTTGGCGAGGTTTTTAAGTTGAGACCTCAAAGGCACTTAAGGGAACTTTATGGTTCTTAAAGATGTATTCCCTGAATTTGATTTACACCGTTTTTGGGATACCGTAAAACTTAAATATAAAATCAACTTGTTTTACATTAAATAATTTGGTGTTCTTACCCAGCATATCATCGTGTTGTTTTAACCACGTTCTTAATACTTTACTGGATATACCATACAAAATCGTTAATTCTTTTTTAGTGTAAGGTCTTAGATTGGCGGGGTTTTGATGCGGTTTATCAAATGCCGTTGCTGAATTTAAAATGGGCATCATTAAATGCATGATGCTGACTTTTTTAGTTAAGGCTTGGCGAGTTAATTCAGATAGATGAATAAATAAACGAAGCGTTCGTGTCCATAACCATTCAGGGGTTAGTTGTTGTAATACAATATTTTTTACCAATGCTTTTTCTGATAAGCAAGCAATGAATTGATGTATCCACGCATCTGAAATGTAAATACCTTGTTGGAATAATTTGTCTTGATGCTTTTGATTTAAAAATGAGACATCTTTAAAATCATACAGTTTATCTTTTCCTTCCGAAAAGAAAATACGATATAAAATTTCCGCTAAATCTTTTTTAAACGCTGAAAAAGTTTCGTATTCTTTTTGGTACAGTTTAGTGATAAGCCCTGCGTTACTTAATTTTTTAAAGGGTTCAGGGTAGGCTTTAGAAATAACAGAGCAAAAATCATCAACAATGTTGTGGTATTTTTCTAAGCGAATTAATTTGACACTAATCTCTTGCTTCTCTTGTTTGGCAAGCGATAGTTTGTTTTCTAAATACGAAATTTCTTTCGCCTTTAACTGTTTTTGAAGGCTTTGGTTTCTTAAAACCTGACTGCTTTGTGATTGGTTTGATTTTGTTACTGTTTCCATCTTTATAATTTTTATTTATTATTTCGAGGGCAAACATAAAACCAAAATTTTGCGAGGTTTTCAAATTGAGAACTTTAAGGCACTTTAAGTCGTTTTATGGTTCTTTAAGGTTCTTAATTGATGCAAGAGTCATTTATAAATTTATATTTTTTGGATAACCATGTTTAGAAAATATAAATTCAATTTTAGATACATTAAATGTTTTAGTACGGATACCTAAAAAATCGTCGTCTTCTTTTAACCATCCTCTTAATATTTTTTTGGATACGCCATATAATAAACATAATTCTTTTTTTGTGTATGACTTAATAATCATTTGCTCTTGCGTGGGTTGACTTACTTGCTCTTTCATTTTTACTTTTCTTTTAAATTTTCACTACTTCTTTTTCTATTATCAAGTCATCTGTTGATGCGCATCTATCCTATTTATGGTCTGAAGGCTGATACTCATCCTTTAAAAAACAATCGGGTGGATGTAGTTTTTTAAATATCATTTCTACTTGAGCCGTTGTATAGTATCTGCCTATTTTTTTGCCAATATCTTCTACATAAGGTTTTAGCATGGTCGTTAATGAAGTTACGCTTCTGCCATATAAATCAGCCAACTCCTTTTTTGAATATGGGCGCAGGTCTTTCTTTTCAAACACGGTCTTCATATCTTGTTATTAATTATTTTATTAATTTTTGTTTGGTATTTAATTCTTTTCATATATTTGATAACTTAATTATCTAATATTAAGATAACAAAACTATCAAATATTTAAATACAAGCCCTTATGTTTTTATCAACAAATCTTAAATTCCTGAGAAACAGGATAGAAAAAAATCAAGAAGAAGTTTCAACCGATTTAGATATGACTCGTGTAAAGTACAATAGTTACGAAAACGGCTATTGTACTAATTTGCCTGTAGAGTCTTTAATAAAAGTATCGGATTATTTTGGCTTTACCATTGATGCGTTAATGAGAAAAGACCTTTCTAAACTCAAAGAAAGTCAGTTATTAGATTGGCAAAAGGGCTCGGAAAGCTATGCCAAAGGAACTAAAATGAGAATACTGACCACCACAGTCGATAAAAAAAACAGAGAGAGTATCGAATACGTGCCAATTAAAGTAAGGGCAGGCTATTTAGCAGGCTGTCAGGATGCCGATTTTATTGCATCTTTACCAAAAGTGGTATTACCCTTTGTGGATGATAGAGGTAAAACCATGCGATTTTTTGATTGCGCTGGCGACAGTATGTTGCCTCTTGATACGAACTGCCAAGTACTTGGCGAGTATATCCATGATTGGAATACCATTAAAGACGGCACAAAATGCATTATCATATCTTATACGCAAGGCTATGCCATCAAAGAAGTTTATAATCAGATTAAAACGAAGCGTAATTTGAGGTTACATTCTACGAACTCGGTTTACAAAGATTATGAATTAAGCATCAAAGACATCAATGAAATATGGGAGTTTAAGGGGTATTTTAGTAAGCGATTTCCTGAACAAACGATTGATGATGCGGATAAAAAAGATTTATCTGAAGGGCTACAAAAACTAATTAAAACCATTAATAAAATTAATCCTATGAACGCAACACATTTATTTGACAACGTCAGTAAAACAATTGATTTTTTAAACTCATTCTGTGGTATTCTTGCTTTTTTAATTCTAATTAACTTCAAAAAAAGATTAAAGGATTTTAGAATACTAGTTGCGCCTTATGCTTATAAAGCAGATTCGTTTGCTTATAAATACAGATGGTATTTTAATTTTATGACAAGCTCACTAGGATTAATAGGTTTTACTTGCTTTGCCATTCTTGCTGTTTTTGCCCATTTATCAGGTAAAAATGAAATAGGTATTATTATACTAATTTCATTCGGATTATTAATTAGGTGGGCTTATGCACAAATGAAAATTGAAGAGAGGCATCGTTATTAAATATTAAAATAAAACCGTAATATCTTCGTAATATCTTCGTAATATCTATGTCATATTAGTGTAATATTTATTGTAAAATCAATGCTTAAGAATAAAAATTGGATATTTAGTCAATCCTACTTCAATAAAAAACAAGCTCAAAAAGAATTTGAAACATGGAGTCATGATGAGTTGGTAAATCATATTTATGAATTGCGTGTTCAGTTAAATATCCAATCATTAAATAAAACCAAAACAGAGCTTGTAAAAAAAATAACTCATAAAGATTATCAGCAAGAGTGGTCGTATCCGAATAAAATTAGATTTTTAATTGAATGGAAAAATAAACCATTAACTTCTTTAGAAATTCAATCGCTGTTAATGCAATTAGATAAACGCTTTAAAATAGTGCAAAGACCAAGCACAACGTTGTCAGGTTTATTAACACGCACGCATAAATCAAAACGTATTTGTAAATACAAAGTAAATGGGAAAACGGAATTGTATTTTGTGTTGCCTAGTTGGATGGATAAGCATGGAGCATTAAATGAATTGTATGCCAATCAATTGGAATTTTAATAAAGAACCTTTAAGTGCCAAAAAGTTACTTTAAAGTACTTTAAGTTACCAGATTAAAAATTGCAACATATCACAGTTTTATGTTTGTACCTGATTTTTATGAAAGGCATTATTGATATGCCCTAGAATAAAAATCATATGTCAAATTAATAACCATAAAAAAATGAGCGTAGCAGATTCAGAAAACAACTTGATGCCGAGAGTATTCAGCCAAGAGAAAAAAGTACAAATGATGAAGGATATTTTAGGTGGTCTTCTCAAGCAAGGTAATCACCTTTTATGCGAAAGAGATAATGATGTTCTTCGTTGGATATTGATAGAAGATAAAAGTGTTAAGGAAGTCGCAGAAAAAATTTGTTTAACACCAACAACTATAAAGTATATATTTAATCGTGGTTTTGGACGGCTGTGTTTTCATTGTTCAGAGGTAACTTCCACGCTTCATAATGTAAAAGCAATGGAAAAAAACATACATGTTTTAACCAACAAATTAAATGAGTATAAAATTAAAGAACACAATTATTCATTGTTGTCATCCAATACACAGGAGATACTAAAAATGAAAATTTCTGACCTTGACTTTTCTGCCCGCTTAAAAAAAAGCCTTCGATATGCTGATATAAATACGGTTGCCGACTTTGTAAAAATGTATAAACAAGATTTTCAACGCTTCAGAAATATTGGTAAACTAACTATTAATGAAGTCGAAGATTTTTTTAAACTACATAAACTTAGTTGGAATATGAAGCTGATGGATAATTAAAAAATCGGAATACTACAAGCATCTTAAAATTAGATATAAAAATCCAATTTTATTTTAACGTTCATAAAATTCTTCTTTTAATAACTTAACAGTAAAACAATTGTCTGTATACATAAAGTCTGATAATTCATATTTAATGTCAGTCACCCTGTGAAAATCAAAACTACCTCTATTTAAAATAGAAAGCGCATGAATAATACCTAATCCCATTCCAGTACCCTTTTCATATATCTTTTTTGCCTGTTCACTTCTCACACCGTTTACCCTTCCGTTCTTTATAATATCATCGGTTAAATCCAAGCTTCTCATTAAAAATTTAATTTCTACAATGTTGCCTGAAATTGTTGATGAGCTAATTGTAATATTAGTTTTGGGCATGACATATCTCAGTGTATTTGTGAAAATATGTGTTAATAAAGTTTGCACTGTATTATAATTTATAAAAACCGACAAATCGGTTGGTGTAATATTTACAAAAACCGACTTAGCGTTAAAATCAGACTCGAATTGATAAAATGACATAACAAGAAGCGAATGAACTCTTTTGTAACCGAACTCATTCTTTTTTATTGTGATATTTGGTTTTAGATAGTCAATAACATTGTATTCATTACTTATTTGAGTTGAAATTTTCAATATTGATAGCACTTCTCTCGCAAAACCTCTCGTATTACGATTTATTAACGTTTCGATATAGACAACCTTGTCTTTCGCTTCTGATAAAGATTCTTCCTTTAAGTAACTTAAAATTTTTGATGTTATTTGAGCATTTAAATTTTTAGTGTTATGAATTGATGCTTTTATCATTTCTTCATAGATGTCATGTCTATTATCAATTATTGGATTGGACATCAGAAACATATCAATTGTGTGTTTAGCAAAGAATGTTGCTTCTTTTCTTACTCTAATTCCATCAAAGCAAATAGCAAAAATATACCCAGTGCCCTCGTGTTTTTTTACAATAAAATACCTATCTTTCCCACAGTTACAAGCAGTATCAAGATTTATTTCTCTACCAATAATGCAGTTATGCTTATCATCAAGATTTGAGTATTTAAATACTAAATCATTAGTCTTTAAATCGTAGCAGTGAAATATCATGAAACAAAATGTAGAAGTAATGTTTTTATGCCACCAGCGACTTTCATACCCGCCGCAGTAATTTTTAATATTTTTTCAATGTCAATTTCATTTCCATCGATAGCGGCTTTCATTTTTGAATTAAAATCTTCTAATGATATTTCTAAACCAAAGTCTGATTTAAATCTGAAATAGATTTCTTTGATTAAAGAATCCCAATCGAAAATTTTATATGAAAGTTCTTCAATTGCGCTATCAAAAGGGTGTGTTTGACCATCTTTATATACTTTCTTATCCACTAGGTCAATTGCATTATCGAATATATCGTGAGTATTAACTGAAGAACAAAGGATAATTCTTTTCTCTGGATATTTTTCTTTTATATTTCGAACCAATAGCGTCCGAGATAATTAAAAAAGGTAAAATAAATGAGCTATACCCGTTTATTTTAGGCAACTAATTTTAATTTCGGAATTGTAAGCCCCCC
>JAYVDU010000643.1:0-7985 GCA_043749245.1 Bacteroidota bacterium
AAAAATAAACTAAAATAGTTTTGTAACAAGCGATTGTGAATAAAATTGACATTTAGTTAATCATTATTTAACAATTAATGTTGCATTACCCCTGAAATACTAATTCTAATCAGATTTAGATAGATATGTTAAAATAATATTTGTAATAGCTTATTAACATATAGCCATAAATTAACGCTTACTAATTAAGACAGCTTCTAATACTCTATTAAAAACGGGCTGATTATCAAAGCATTTGTATCAAAAGGTTGCGAAATAATTTAACTTTACCAGCAAATAATACAATTAATTATGCAAGAATTTGATTACAAAAAAGCCTCCATCAAATTTTTGATGGAGGCTTTTTTTGTAGTTTCTCTAAACTATACAACAATAGCACTTTTTATTTGACTATAAGCACTTTTTCCTGTTTTACTGATAGCATAGTATCTAACAGAAATAGAAGAGCCTGGCGTTTGGTTAGATAAGGTCACTTTAGTTAAGCTTGATGATATCAATTCTAACCATGTAGTACCACCATCAACGCTATACTCATACACAAAGGCTTTTTCGCCAGTTTGGCGAGGAACACTCACTTGCAGTTTTCCATTACCTGTTGCATTTAAGGTTAATTCGCTCACTGCGTTATTACCACCGTTAATTGCTACTTGCATACCTGCCGATGTAATGATGGTAGCAGGGTTAGTAGTATTGTTTGCTACCATTTCTACATGTGCTTTCAAAAAATTAAAAGCACTTACCAAAATGCGTTCCTGCTCGTGCATAAACACGGTATCAGCAGTGGTGCCGTTACTAGCTGCAACGGTAGCATTATGTAAGTTTGTAATAATTGTTTGAATGGATGAGTAAGTTATAGGCATGCTACTTGCCAAAAAGTTACCACTACTCTGCATTGCATCTTTAATGCTTTGCGATTTAATTACCTTATCTGCTGGAGGTAAATTACTGAGTCCTAAGACTGATTTTAAGAAGGGTGTCATAATATTTATATTTTTTTATAAGGTTATTTTATTGATTTTTTAAATTGAGTTCTTTTTTCAAATTGATGTACGTTGCTTTTTACCTCGTTACGACAAGGCGTGATTGTTCCGCATCATCAATTTTATAAGATATATTTACTTTAAATGTATCGCCATGATTTGCCTCCTTTTTGTAAATTATTATTATTAATTTGATATGTATAACGCCTCGTTAAATAAAAAGTTACATCTTTTAAACAGTTTAGCACTTCCACTTTGTAACTGGTAGCTTTTTGCCTATAACTGGTTATTTTTTTGACTTTCCATAAATAGACTTTCAAATTAAACGCCATCGATTTCGAATTAAACACTATCGATTTTGAGTTAATTTTTTATAATTCAGATTAAGCATCATCAATCTCGAATTAAACGCTATTGATTTTGAGTTAATTTTTTTTAGTTCGGATTAAGCATTATCGATTTCGAATTAAATGCCATCAATCTCGAACTAATTTTTTTTAGTTCGGAATAAGCATCATCAACCTCGAATTAAACGTCATCAATCTCGAACTAATTTTTTTTAGTTTGGATTAAGCATCATCGATTTCGAATTAAACGCTATCAATCTCGAGCTAATTTTTTTTAGTTCGGATTAAGCATCATCGAATTTGAGAGTGAGATAAAGCGTATAAAGCAATATACACTTTCTTTATAATAACCCTTATTATACCATTAATAATAAATAAATGGTCCAAACCACATAGGCACATAGTTCACATAGAATACTTGTTTATAAACTATGTTTCCTATGAATCTATGTTGTTCAGAATGGACTATATATAAAACATATTTGGTATTACCTATCTCCTACTGGAGATTTTGGTGTGAGTATAGGTGCTAAGACTATTATTCATTGTGGCGACCAAATAGAATTATTACCCAGTTATGCGATGTCTTTTGGCGCTAGTATAGATATGTACATTAAATCCTATAATTGTTCTAATGTATTGTTTCGTGTTATTAATGGTGGCAATAATGGTGGTGGTAATGCTAACAACCAATTGCCAAACAAAGGCTTTGATTACGATAAACCATTAAATAAAGTAGCAGGCAAAAAAATTAATAGCTTTTTGTTGTATCCTAATCCTAATAATGGTAGCTTTACTTATGTAAACGTGTGCGATGAGCCAACATCAACCCTTATTATTACCTATATTGCAAGTAAAATAGTGTATGTAACTAGCATTACCAACAATAGCCCCATAGATTTAGAGTTGAACTAATTATCTAATGGTTTTTATGTGGCTACTGTTACTAACAAAACTAATTTTGATACCTTTAAACTCACCATTAACAATTAAAGCTATGAAACACTTTATTTTAATATTAACATCAAGCCTTATCTTTTTTGCAAGTTGCAAAAAAGATAAGGATATGGTTACTACACATACGGTAAAAGGGATGGTGTTTAATAATTGCACAGATAGCGGGCTTGCCAATGTAACCGTTTACTTAAATATTAGTGATGGCAAAAACACTAACGAAACACAAACAATTAGTGATGCGCAGGGAAATTTTACCTTTGATAATGTGCAAATACACAGTGCCAGTAATTATACGTATGCCATTTATATCCCCAGTAAAAGTGGAATTAATGGTGGTGGTGGTACAGAAGTTGGTTTCCAAGGCGCAAATCTATATTTTAATTATGATGAAGCCGATGCGTTTTTAAAACCCAGAGTAAAACCTAGCTACTTTAGTTGCACCATTTATTGCATCCCAATACCTATTAAAACGCAATATGATACAATTATTTTTCATGCTTATAATTATACGTTACATAAAAACCGCCCAACGGATGTATATTATTGGGGAGGTGGAGGGATTGGAAACGACCCTAGTTCTCCTAACCACTCCTCATACCCTATGGGTAAATATAATATAGAAATGGATATATGGAAAAGTGGGTTGCACACACACCGTAAGGATAGTATTTACTTGGGTTGGGGCGCTAATACTACTTACACAATTAATTGGTAAATTTATTTTTTGAGTTACCTTTAAACTCACCATTAACAATTTACGCATGAGCGTTAAAAATAATGGACAAATATTTTTTGGAACGAAACACATACAGGCGGCTCACTTACATGCTAATAGCGGATTTCAATTTGATGGCAAACTGGCTTGTAAAGAACTGGTAGTGGTTGATCCCACTAAATGGGCTGATTTTGTATTTGATACCAATTATAAACTAATACCGTTAGCAGAAGTAGAATATTTTTATAACACCAATAAACACTTGCCATCTGTACCAAGCGAACAAGAGGTAAAAACCAACGGCATTAATACTGCCGAAATGGATGCTATTTTATTACAAAAAATAGAAGAGCTGACGTTATACATAGTAAAACAACAAAAGAAATAGACGCTCTTAAAAAAGAAATAAAAAAATAGTTTTGCTTATATTTATATAAACTAAAAACTAAATCCATGAAAACAAAAGCCCTACTAACAAGCCTAGCAGTAATAACTATTATTAGTTTATTGACGACTTGTAAAAAATATCCTGAAAACACATTATGGTTTAAAAGCCCTAATAGTACACTTGGCAGGAGTTATTTAAGTGCATTTACGGTTGATGGTATTGATAGTATGCCTATGTGGAACAGAATTTATAATACGCCTCCTTATAACGGGTATACACCACCACCCCCCAATGAACCCTATGACATTAAAGGAACAGTTGTAGATTTTCATTATAAAGGTACAGATGAATTTCTAACAGACTTCGGTTTGGGTTCATTTCATTTTTTTGACCATAAAAAACAGATATATATCTATTCTCGTATGGATGTTACCTCGTATTTACCACCACCAACTTATAATTTATTTTATACAAGTGAAAGCAATTGGAAAATATTAAAACTTACTAAAAACGGCGATTTTAAAATACAACGAACCTATAATAATAAAATATATGAAATGGAATTTATTAAATACTAAGTGTTATACGCTCATACTTTTTAGCGTCTATTTATGTTTACCATTGTTTTTGGCATCACAAAATGATAACGATAACCACCGTAAATATTGGTATTACCGTTCACCTTTAGTTAACGATTTTATGAAGGTGGGCTTAGGCCAAAGCGAAATCACTATTAAAAAAGTAGTTGTTCAATAATCAAAGTTTAAAAGACATATCCATGAAAAACCTCCTTATTATTTTTGCCTGTAGTTTGTTGTTTACAAATTGTAAACGAAACCATTATTATTGTAGTTGTTATGGCGGAACAGGTTACGGTAAAGATTACGTCATTCAATTTGCGACTAAAGAATCAACATTAAAAAAAGATTGCGACTCTCATTTAACTGCAGGTCCAGGTGCATTTTGTCATCTTCGTGCTGAGTAAGTATTAATATAAAAACACATACAAGCTACCCACATACATGCTAATAGGGGGTTTCAATTTGATGGCAAACTGGCTTGTAAAGAACTGGTAGTGGTTGATCCCACTAAATGAACTGATTTTGTATTTGATACCAATTACAAACTATTACCGTTAGCAGATGTGGAACATTTTTATAACACCCTGCTGTCGCTAACTTAATTGTCTGTGACCTTTCTTGTTACACTCAATGTATAATATTTTTGAAATAAAACATACAGCCAGAACAAAAGAAATAATGAATACGTTAAAAATATCGACATCAATTTTTTTAAAATAAGTGGCAATTGTGCTCGTGATGCGACTTTTATAGTTTCTAATTTCATATAAGAACATAACTCTGCGTTAGTATTAACCATTGAGCAATGAATACTAGACAAAATACGGTCCCTATTGCGAGATAAGAGAATGATGACTCCCAACAAAACAAAAAGTAAGCAATGTGTTTGCCATCTCGGGTCTCGTAAATCTAAATTTTGAACTGTTTTTATTTATTCGTAAAAAGTATTACATTTTGGTTGAATTGGTTTGTTCATAGTGTTTGTCTTTTTAGTGGTTCAAAACAAAATTACTTGGCTAAGGAACGCCAATTCCTTTAAACACTAATATCAAACAAACAATGGGTTGTTAAGTGCAACCCATTGTTTTTATAAGATCCCTGCTCTATACAGAGACGCCGAATCGTATTTCAATCTTTTTTATTACTTTTAAATAAATTACTGACAGCTGTATGAAAAAATCAATTATTCTCGCAATTACATTTCTAATAATGACTTTTTATGTTGAAGCTCAAACGAATTATTATGTAGATAAAGTAAACGGCAATGACCTTAATAATGGAACAAGTTTAGCAACCGCATGGAAAACCATTCAAAAAGCTTGTAATGACGCTACGCCCAATAGCAATGTACAAATAAAAGCCGGAACCTATAACGAAAATATAATTGTAAATGTTAACGGAACAGCAGGCAACCCCATCACATTCAGAAACTACTTAAATGATTTGGTAATGATTGATGGGACAGGTACTTTGGGTTTAACCATGCTTAAATTAACCAATAAAAATTATCTGAACTTTCAAAATCTTACAATTCAAAACCTTACGGCGAATAATGCACAAGGAATTCTTATTGAAACAACGGGTGCAAATACTTCAACTACTTTGTTATTCAAAAATATTACCATTAAAAATATTAAATGGACAAATAATTCAGCCACCATACCAACCGCCACTGACAATGCTCAGGGTTTAATTGCATTTGGCAGAGATGGCGGTATTGCAAATATTACCATTGACAGTTGTCAAATATTTAACTGCATCCTTGGTTTTAGCGAAGCTCTTTCATTAGATGGTAATGTGAATGGTTTTAAAATTAAAAATTGTCAAGTACACGATAATACTAACATTGGCATTTTAATAGCAGGCAACTATAATGTAAGCTCCAATCCAGCAACCGATCATGCAAGAAATGGGCTAGTAAGCAATAATATCTGTTATAAAAATGTTTCTTTATATGCTACCTCTGCTGGAATATATGTTGATGGTGGAAGAAGTACGCTAGTTGAAAAAAATATTTCTTATGAAAATGGAACTGGAATTGAGATTGGCTGCGAAGAAAATGGTACTACTGATAGTATTACAGTAAAAAACAATTTAATTTATAATAATCAAGTAACGGGATTGTATGTTGGGGGTTATACAACACTCACAACTGGACAAGTGCTTAATAGTATTTTAAGAAATAACACATTATTTGCAAATAATTCTTTAAATGATGGCACTGGCGAATTAGCAATCTCCAAGGCCTCTAATTGTAAATTTGAAAACAATATTTTTTACACTAACAATCAGAATGTTTTGATGAGTGTAAATAACATTTCACCTCAAACAAATAATACATTAAATTATAACTGCTGGTTCACTTCTTTGGCCGATTCGAATAACATTATAGTAAACTGGAAAACACTCACATATACTTCATTTTCTGCTTACAGAGCTGGTACAGCGCAGGAAAGCAATTCTTTATATAATAACCCTATGTTAGTCAATCCTGCTTTGCCCATCCCTGATTTACACCTGTTATTTAATAGTCCTTCTATTAATAAAGGAAATCCAGCCGCACTCATCAGTAATGGGGAAACCGATTACGGAGGAAACATGAGAATAATAGGGGGCATTATTGATATTGGAGCATATGAATTTAATAGCGCCTTAGGAATAAATAATATAGCCAGTGATAAAAAGCCGCTTGTTGTTTATCCTAATCCATCAGATGGTCTTTATACTGTTAAAGTATTAAATAATGAAATTGTATCTATAGAAATTTACAATTATTATGGAGCAAAAATTATTTCGTACAATAAAGATAATTTTAATTCGTTGATTAATATACAAAATCAAGCCATTGGGACTTACTTTTATAAGATTGTTTTAATAAATGGCGAGGTAAATTCTGGTAAATTGGTCAAATTTAATTAGTAATGAGCCTAAAAATAATATGTGCTATTTTTTTTTGGAGTTTTATAACCATTTGTGCTTTAAGCCAAAAAAAGATTCACTGGCACATCCTATGAATAAAAATAGTTTTTCAATTTCGACAATTTTTATTTTTAACTATTACTCAGGTAAACAAATCACAACGTTTGATCAAAGAAATCGTAACCTTTTTTATAATAATTCTTCAATTTTTAATGGAGACACAGCATTTTTTTGGCAAATAAAAGAGGTAGATACACAAACATTTGGTATCAATGCAAGTTATAACAAACGTGTTAAAAAAAAAATTGGATTATCAATAGGATTAGGTTTTTATCAAAAAAAAAGTAGATATGATTATTTAACATATATACATAAATACAATTATTTACCTAATTTGAAATATTCAACAGAAACCACGAATTCTATTTTTATCCCGTTAAGGTTAAATTATTATTATAAAAGATTGGTACTTGGAATTGGCCCAAATTTTAATATTATACTTAATACAAAAAACATAGATTTATTTCAAGATGGCTCTAAGAAAGAATACAGTAATGATAATTTAAATCCACAAATGCGTAAATACATTGCTTTCTTTTTACAAGAAACCATCGCTTTTCAATTAATCAAAAAACAAGGATTATATCTCCAATTATCAGCAGAACAAAACTCTCATTTTTATCAAAGTGGCTATAACAATTGGTTTATGTTAGGAGCTATGTATATTTTTTAACTTTTGATAAATTTCTTTGATTAATTAAAGTCTGCTCAGTAACTAAAAAATCGAATAATATCAATACTTTGAAGATGTTTTCTACAAATCATCTGCAAGGTAAATAGTTGCAAAACGTTAGTAAATACGTTTATTACTCTGCATTAAAATTATGTTTACTGAGCTTGCCGAAGTATGGTTACTGAGCCTGTTGAAGTAATGCATACGTTGATAAAGGTGCAGTAGGCTTTGCTAAATCGGTGTGAAATCCTAGTTTTTCCGGCGCACCTGAAGCGTTGTATGTGCGAAGAATTGCGAAGCACTCATTTGCGCCAAATTAAAAAACAATAAAAACGTTAATAAAAACGGATTTGGCGATTTAGCTT
>JAYVDU010000644.1:0-2335 GCA_043749245.1 Bacteroidota bacterium
TCAATGAAAAATAGTTTTGGAAACATTAGAGAAATAACACTTTTAGAAGTTTTACTCAAAGAAAAATTTAAAGAATTATGGAGTATTACTAAAGACCAAGTTTTAGTTTGTAAAGATTGCGAATTTCGTTATATATGCCATGACTGCCGTGCTTATACTCAAAATGACGAAAAATATTCTAAACCTTTAAAATGTAATTATAATCCTTATGAAGCTATTTGGGAATAAACACTTTATTTTTTTGGGGTTTTTGATTCTGATTTCATGCAATAATCAGAGTATGCAAGCACTGAGAAGAAGCAACAAAATAGAAAACGAAATCTATACTTTTTATACGAATGATAGTTTAAAAATCAATTTCCAGTTCTTTGGCGATTATGAGATACTTAATTCAAAAGATTCAATTTACAAAAAATATTTGAAAGTTTTATCTGGAATTTTAAATTCTAATAAAATGAAAGTAAGCAAAAATATTATTGTATCCCTAAACACCAATACTGAACCTTGGTTTCAAACGGCACTGGTTTTCACTAATAAAAAATTTCTTACTTCCGCCAAATGGAAAACTATTAATATGTCTGGTCGCAACTTTCGCGAAAAGACTATGAATTTCGAAAATTATGATGTTCGGATTATTGACTTACAATACAATTTTCGTGAATGTCCATTCCTTTGGATAACTTGGCTAAATGAAAAAGAAAATTTGAGAAACAGCTTATTAGAAGAAACAGATACAATACTAACAAAAATTAAATTTGGGAAAAATTTTTCAAGTTTTATTCCGATAAATCCATTTAGAAGTGCAAATAATGCTTTCGGAGTAGATTTGGAGGGCGGCGGGAATTATTTATTACCTCTTTTCACACTTAAGGGTATTAAAAAGAATTACGATACCAGTCGAATAAATAATTTTTTCTCACAAGCTTTGAATACCTACAAATCATTTGCTGGCGTTGAAAACAAAAATATGTTCCTTAATTCTGAAACAACTATTGCATCTTTGAAGACAGTTCCTTATTTGAAAAACAATGAAGCTAAAGATGTTTTATTAAGAAAAATTTCGAAAAGCCAAGTAGTTATGTTTAATGAAGCACACTTGTATCCCCGTCAAAGATTTTTGGTTTCTTCTTTGCTTGATACTTTATATAAATTAAACTTTAAAGTTTTAGCACTAGAAGCAATCGTAAAAGAGCCTGAAAAAAATGTAACTTATCCGAATTTACAAACTGGATTTTATGTGCGCGAGCCACAAATGGCAAATTTGATTCGTCATGCAATATCATTAGGTTTTAGAATCGTTGCTTATGAAGATACCCTAGAAAATTCGAATGGTAGAGAGATTACAGAGGCTGAAAATCTATTCAATAGCACCCTAAAGAAAAATCCATCTGAAAAAATTATCGTTTTAGCAGGTGTGCAACACATTGAAGAAAATACGCTATTAAATAGAAAAAGATGGATGGCATCATATTTCAAACAATTTTCTGGTGTAAATCCTCTTACAATAAATCAAACCGCTTTAGATAATCTCTCATTTTCAAATGATGAACTTATTTTTTTTGAAGGAAATGATGTAACAAATAAATTAGGAGTAGAGTTTTCTAACGATGTTTATCTCATAAATCACATTAACCCTAAAGATTTCAAGATCAAACCAGGAATAGCTGATTGTAATTTGAAAATTAATTTAACATTAGATTCAAATAAAAGAATTGAAAATCAACTAATTGAATTAATCTATAATTCTTTTGATTTCGAAGAGTCTTATAAAATCCCAGTATATACAACCTTAATTGCCAACAGTGAAAAATTTTTAAATTTAAAAGTTCCACTTGGAGAATATTATGTTATTGTTAAAAATTCAATCGGGCAAACTTTATTTAAAAAGAAATTCATTATAAATGACGGATGTAAAGTAGAATAAAACTGTAATTGGATTTTATAAATTATCAGCCCTCTAAAACTTTTACTTTTAAATACTACAAAAACAATGAAAATTGCACAAAGTTATTGGTCACATCCTTCGCATTTCAAAGATGAAAGCAAATTTGGGCGCACTAAAGGCGGTTTTTTGGATAAGCGATTTCATTATATGGGTTGGGCGTTAAGTTGTTTGACATTGAAAAAGTTTTACAAAAAAATAGAATTAGTGACCGATAAAGAAGGAGAAGCACTTTTTATAAACCAATTAAATTTGCCTTATTCTTCTGTTTCGGTTTGTTTAGATGAATTGAATGGATACCATCCTGAACTTTGGGCAATTGGCAAAATTAAAGCGTATCAAATTCAAACTGAGCCATTTTTACACGTTGATGGTGATATTTTTATTTGGAAA
>JAYVDU010000645.1:0-7966 GCA_043749245.1 Bacteroidota bacterium
GATAAATCGAGAATCCAAAACTATTCGTGTTTTTAATTTTCAGACTTAAATTAGCGTCAATGCCCTCCGTATTTATTTTATTGATAAAAAATTGATCAATACCAATAACAGAAACTTCTTTTAATTCTTTACAAGAAGTAATTGCAAGGCTAAGGATTGCTAAAACAAATATTGAAAATTTGGTCATATTAATGTGATTTAAAAATTACAGCACAAAAGTATTTAAATAGTTACAAATCGCTGTTTTTTTAAGTATTCAAAATCATAAAATATTTTTTAGACTTACTTTTGGCTTAATTATTGTAAACTTTATTATCTAAAAAATAGTTTATTGTTCATATTTATGAGTTAAATGCTTTTTTTTACAACATTTATTTAATAAATTTACAATTACATAAATACCTGATATAATGAAAAAAATATACCAAAAAGTTTTAGCGTTTTCTCTAGCTTTAACATCAATAACATCATTTGCTCAAACAACTATTAAACTTGAAAATTTTGATGGCGCCGTTCCACAAGCTTTACCTTCAGGCGTTACTTCTACAAGTTTAGATTGGGTTACAGATAAAAATTCGTCAAATGGTGGTGGAGTTCCAGTATGTAATGTTGCAGGTACATCCGCTTTAAATGTGTTAGCTGCTACTTGCACAGGAGCATTAGAAGAGGTTGTATTCGGCCCATTTGATGCAACTTTTTTCACAACAATGAAAGTCTCTTGGAATGGATATAGAACTTTAACAGGCGGAGCCGCACCAACACTTAGTTTGTCTTTTAGCACAGGGGGTGCATATACAAATATACCTTTCACAGATGTACTAACTGATGATTTATGGCATGCTTTACCAGCAGTTAGTATTCCAGCAGGAGCCAACAATTCACCAACTTTGAGCATTAAACTTAGCTATGATGTTACTACGGGTACAAATGGCTCGTTCATAGCTTTTGATGATTGGTTTTTGCAAGGTTTTCAATCTCCTGTTTATTATTGGGATGGTTCTGGTTTTTTAAATAACCCTATTTCATGGAGTTTAAATACAAATGGCATTGGTGCTCCTCACCCTGCTGATTTTATAAGTGCTAGTCAAATTTTTAATGTAGTAAATGGTACAGCTGCAACTATCAATGCGGCGTGGTCAGTAAGCGGTAGTGGCGCTAAGGTTATTGTTGGAGATGGAGCTACATGGAATCCTAACTTTACTGTACCTTCAGGCTTTGTTTTTTCATTAGCATCTGGTTCTATGCTCACTGTATCTAATAATGCTACATTAACTTTACAAAATACAACTTTGCCTATAACCAGCGGTGCTACTTTTACAACTGGCTCAACGGTAAATTACGCGCAGAGTTCTTTAGTGAATATTATTAGTGCAGTACATTCAAATTTGACTATTTCAGGAGGATCTAATAAAAGCCAAGCTAGTAGTTTAATAATTAATGGAATATTAAATTTGAATGGAGCAAATTTACAGGTATCAAACAGTTCTCTAAACAATTTAACTATCAACGGAACTATTACTGGTTCAGGAGCGTTGCAAACTACTAGTAATTCTAATATTAATATTAATGGAACTGGTACCTTAGGAACTATTACATTTTCGTCTACAACCGTCCCTATTATTTGCAGAAATTTAGTTATTAACAGAACATCTTCAGGTTCTTTAATTTTAGGGTCTGATTTAAAAGTAAATAATGTGTATAATCAAACTGCAGGTTCTGTAAATTTAAATAGTAAATCGCTTACTTTAAATGGTACAACAACATTCCCTTCATCTGCTGCTAATGGCTCATTTATAGGATCTTCTGCGTCTGCAGTTACACTATCTGGTGCTGGAGTCGTAACAAATAGTTTCCTTATGTCTCAAACGAGTTCTACTACTCGTTCATTATTAGCGTTAAACTTAACAAGACCAAGTCAGTCGTTAGCGCTTGGTAATGCTTTAGAAATTTTAGATAGTGTTTCTATTTCAGGTAGTGCTTTAACTACAGGTGGGTTCTTAACATTAAAATCAACAGCTGCTTTAAAAGGTCGTATTGCTGAAATTAAAGCAGGAGGCTCTATATCTGGTAATATTACAGTTGAAACATTTATACCTGGTTCTATTGCTGGATGGCGAAATTTAGGACCAGCTGGAATTAGTGGTTTATCATTATCAAATTGGGATGGTGGTAGCGGTAGCGCTAGCAATTTTGCAATGACTTGTTTAGGATGTATTAATGGTGTAACAGCCGCTGGGGGCTCAAATTTTGTATCGGCACAAAGTGATCCTGCTGGAAATGGTATATATGTAGAAATGATTAGCACTGACGCATTAACACCAGGTACAGGTTATTGGATTTATGATGCCAATAGTTTAACATCAGCAATTAATATTACTCAAACTAATAGTGGTCCTGTAGTTACAGGCGCTAAAACATCAGCAGCTGGTGGTTTTGCATCTAATCCATATCCTTCACCAATGTCATTAGCTCGAGTGCAAGCATCAAATATAGGTATGGGTTCTATTGATATATGGGATCCTACGCAGGGCTCTAGTGGTGGTTATGTTACATTTAATGGAGGCATCCCTTCTAATGGTGTAATTCCTGCTGGACAAGCTTTTTATATTAGCTCTGGTGGAATCGTAAACTTTGCCGAAAGCCATAAGGTATCATTTAATGGCGCATCTAATTCTATATTAAAAACAAATAGTACATCTTCATATATCGGTTCTGTATTTCAATTGCAAGTTCAAGGAGCAAATGGAGATTTAGATAATACCTATTTACGTTTTCATGGTAATGCCACCCCAGGTTTTGATATTGATTTAGATGGATACAAAAAGTTTTCTACACCAGGTTATTTAGGTTATCCAGGGGCTTATAGTAAATACACAACTATTTCAACTAAAGTAGGTATTGCTGATTATTCTATTAACAGTTTACCCTACGCTAATACTTCAAATGCCGTAATTCCAGTAATGGTAAAAGTTTCTGCTACCGGAACATACAGTATTGTTCCCATTAGCATTGCCAATTTGCCTTCAGGCGCTTGTGTAACATTAAAAGATAAATTATTAAATGTGAATCATGATTTAAGAACTGGCGCTTATGTTTGTTCAATTAATGATACAACTTCAACTGCCAGATTTGAGTTAACCATTTGCGCAGATATTACTGCTGGGATTAGTAGCCTAAGCGCTGATCAAAATACAACGTTGATTAATCAAGATCAAAATGGTGCATATGTAAAAACAAGTTTCGAAATAAATACAAAAGCTACAATCAGTGCATTCAACGTAATGGGACAAAAATTAATGGCTGATAAAGAAATAGAAGGTAAAGATATAACAACATACTTAGATTTAGGTGATGTTCATAGCCAAGTAGTTATTATTAGAGTTACGACAGCTAAAGCAAATACAACTAAAAAAATATTTATTAATTAAACATTAGTTCTTTAAATTTTAAAAGCGCCTTCCTTTAGAAGGCGCTTTTTTTGTACCTTTAATTTTTATGCAATCCAAAAACTTCATTGTTTATAAATCATCTGCAGGTAGCGGAAAAACATTTACTCTTGTAAAAGAATATTTAAAACTAGCGTTAGTTAATAAAGCCAATTTAACGAAAGATTACAAGGGCATATTAGCGATAACCTTTACCAATAAAGCGGCTTCAGAAATGAAATGGCGTATTATTAAAGCATTAAAAGAAATCAGTACCGATACAAACACATCTCTAACAGAGCTGGTAGCTAAGGAATTAACCATTTCATCTTTAGAATTAAAGAGTAGAGCAGAAATCGTTTTAACCGATATTTTACACAACTATTCTGATTTTTCTATTGGAACTATTGATAGTTTCACGCATCGCATTATCAGAACATTTGCTTTGGATTTAAAATTACCCATTAATTTTCAAATAGAATTAGATGTGGAGTTGGTGTTTAAAAAAGTAATTTCTTTACTCATCAATAATTTGGGGAAAGACAAATTAATTACCGATTACTTAGTAGCTTTTTCATTGGCGCAGGTGGAAGATAATAAAAGTTGGGATCCGGAGGCATCACTTATTGAATTCATTAAAGAAATTAATAAAGAAGGGGTGGGTGCGTTAATTCATCAGCTTCATACGTTTGAAATTTCTGATTTTGAAAATATAAAAAAACAACTGCAAAGTGTTGTTAAAGAATACGGAAAAATATTTAAAGAGAATGGAGAGAAGGCTCTCAAACTGATTAACGATAAGGGATTAAAAGGAGAGTGTTTTTCAAATGGAGATAGAGGGATTTATAATTTTTATCATAAATTAATTAAGTTAGAGAAAATTTCTTCGACAGATTTATTTACACCAACCGTTATTAAAACTTTAGAAGAAGATAAATGGTATTCTGCTAAGGCAACCGGTGATGATAAACAGGCTATTGATGCTATTAAGCAAGAGCTTACTAATATTGCCTTATTTATTGAGAGTTATCTTAAATTGAACGAGCAACGCTATAACGTATTTAAACTCATTGCTAAAAATATTTATGCCATGGGCTTGGTTAATGAATTGGCCAAGCTTACAGAAGAATACAAGCAAGATGAAAATATTTTATTTATCTCGGAGTTCAATGAACGAATAGCTGAAGTTGTTAATGAAGAACCTACGCCATTTATTTTCGAAAGATTAGGCGATAAATACAATCATTTTTTATTAGATGAATTTCAGGATACATCAGGAATGCAATGGAAAAATATGTTGCCTTTAATAGATGATTCTTTAGGTAAAGGGAAATTAAATTTAATAGTAGGAGATGGTAAGCAATCCATCTATCGTTGGCGTAATGCGGATGTAGAGCAATTTGTGAATTTGCCTTACATCAATTCCGAAAATAAAAACGAATTATTAATTGAAAGACAAGCTTCGCTTATCAGAAATTTTAGAGCGGAAGTTTTAAATAAAAATTACCGTAGTGAATCGGTTATTGTGAAATTTAATAATAGCTTATTCGATTATTTGTCTAATTCCTTTTTAAATGAAAATAATCAAAAAATATATCATAATCAATTACAAGAATTTAAAGAGGCAGATGAAGGTTATGTGAGTATTGATTTTCCTGAGTTGATAGACGATGATAGAGATGAAACGAATTTAGATTACGTACATTCATATATAAAGCAAGCTCAAGCTGACGAATATAACTATGCAGATATTTGTATCATTGTTAGAACAAATACACAAGGGAATACTATTGCTAATTACTTGATAGAGCTGGGTATTCCGGTTGTTTCTAACGAATCATTATTGCTAAATAATGCAAATGAAATAACCGTTATTTTATCTTTTTTGAAATATGTTTCTAATCAAAAAGATTTAGTATCAGCATCCGTAATTATTAATTATTTATTTAAAAATAAATTTTGTACTGAAGAACAATACATTGTTTTTTTACGTGAATTAAATTCATTTAAGCCAAAAACTTTATTCACCCTATTAAATGAATGTAAGCTATCGGTTGATGTATTAAAAATCACATCGTCTAATTTATTTGATTGTTGTTTAGAAATCATAAATACCTTAAGTTTAAATAAAAAAAATCCGCAATACGTTCGTTTCTTTTTAGATGAAGTTTTGTCTTATCTGCAATCTAACACATCCAATATTACATTGTTTTTAGATTGGTGGGAAAGGCGAAGTTCTAAAGCTTCTGTAGTAATTCCAGAAGGCATCAATGCTGTTAACATTATGACTATACATGCTTGTAAAGGTTTGGAATTCCCCATAGTTATTACACCTTATTTGGCGTGGGGAATCGAAAAACCGCAATCTGTATGGGTTAGTGTAAACGAAGAAGGCCTTGATTTACCTGTAGCGCTTATAAATACAACCAAAGAAGCTGATGGAACTATATATAAGGAAATAGCTGAAAATGAAAGGCAACAGCAAACATTAGATAGTTTAAACTTACTGTATGTAGATTTTACTAGAGCGGTTGATCGTTTACACATTATTTCTCCAAAGCCTAAAAAATCGACAGAGAAAAATATTCATACGTGGTTACAGAATTTCGCCTCTAATCAAGCTCATTTTGATCAAGAAAAACGACAGTTAATATTTGGCGAATTAAAAAGAAAAGTATCTGAAAACCATACTAAAAAAGGCTTAGAACAATTGCCAATTGAGCAATTACAGTTTAGTGATAACCAGCATTTAGTGAAAATAAAAGGAGCTGCAACTTACAAATCTAATGAAGAAATAACTAAAGCGCGAGAATATGGAATTTTAGTGCATTATATTTTATCACAAATAAAAACAATAGATGATGTGGATGTAATTATTTTAAATTCAGTTTTAAGTGGGGATGTGACTGAAGTTGAAGCTGAAAAAATGAAAACAGATATTAAACAAATTTTATCAATCAAGTCGATTTCTTCATACTTCAAGAATGGAGTAGAAGTGAAAAATGAATTAGAAATATTAACTCAATTAGGAACGGTATTACGCCCTGATAGGGTTGTTATCACTGATAATAACGCCATCGTTATAGATTATAAAACTGGAAAAAAGAATGCTCAAAAATACCATTCGCAAATGCAGGATTATGAGCAAGCACTATTGAGTTTGGGATACGCATCCGTAAAAAAAATATTACTCTACATACACGAACAGGAAGTGGAAGTGTTGAGTTAAAATGGTTTATCGACAAAAACAGTGGATTTATTTTTATTTTCTTTTGCTTGACCAAGAGAAACAAAAGTCAATGCGAAAAGCCATATCCAATTTTTCTTCCCACAAAAAGACTTCGCAGCGCCACCAGAAAAATCTGTATATCGCTCCTTTTATTCATATTTTTTTTATTTTACCTTTCGGGATAAATGAGTGCTTCGCAATTCGCCAAACCAACCGCACACTCACCAACGTATGCGTTAGTTTATAAAACTCAATCCGGTAGCTATCGAATCCACTAAAAGTGTCGAAGAACTGTTAAGATTTTAGTAAAAATAAAAGTTGTAACTTATTTTTTTTGCAACTTATTTTTTGCAACCGAAATTAAAATAGGAAGTACAGAAATACCAACAATACCAATACAAACAATATCAACATGTTTTGCTATGATATCGACATTGCCTAATAAATAGCCGGCGGTTAATAAGCTACCAATCCATAAAGCGCCACCAATCACATCAAATAATAAATATTTTTTATAATCCATTTTTCCAATACCAGCCGCGAAAGGAGCGAAGGTTCTCACAAATGGAACAAAACGCGCCATGATAATGGCTTTAGTACCATGCTTTTCAAAAAATAGATGTGTGTTATCTAAATATTCTTTTTTCACTAAGGCTTTTCCTTTTAGTTTAAAGTCGAATATTTTTATACCTATTTTTCTACCTATCCAATAATTACAATTATCTCCTAAGACGGCCGCTATAAAAAGCAAAATAAGTAAAATAGAGAAATTCAAATTTCCTTTGAAAGCAAATAAGCCAGCCATAAATAGGAGTGAATCTCCAGGTAAAAAAGGCATCGCTACTAAACCAGTTTCAATAAAGATGACTAAAAATAAAACTACATAAATGGCCGTTCCATAGTTGCCAAAAATCCAATTAAAATTTTCTTCATTAAGGGGCAACAAATGTTTAAATAGTTCTATCATAAAATATATGTGTTGTTTGAGTTTAGTATTTTGTTGTTTGAGATTTGTTGTTCGTTTTAAATATTAGTTGTTTGATATTTATTAAATATATAATTGTTTTATTTTCAAAAAACAAAAAATACATTTCAAAAACTACAGACCTACTTCGTCGATATAAGCTAATATACCGCCTTTTAGGTTATACAAATTAGTAAAACCATGTTGCGCTTCTAAAGCATTGATAACCGTGGCGCTTCGTTTGCCACTACGGCAATGAACTACCACTTGTTTATCTTTGGATATTTTATCTATGTTGTCCATTACAACGCCCATAGGTATAAGTTCGCCATTAATATTGGCTTCATC
>JAYVDU010000646.1:0-7948 GCA_043749245.1 Bacteroidota bacterium
AAAAAAATCACCAATGAAGCTATTGGCCCATACTATGCAAATTCTAAAACAGGAAAATATTTAATGGCATTATCACCGGGTAACGGCTATAAAATTAAAATATTAGTGAGTGTGCCAGGTTTTGAGCCTATTGAAGAAGAATTAGATATAGAAAAATTAGTAAAGTTTGTAGAAATTAAAAAAGATTTTTATGTCTATTCGCCAAATTATGTCAATAAAAAAAATCAGAAATCAGTTAAATCTATTTTAGATAGTTTACTTGGAAATGTTGCAAGCGTAGAAACATTTAAAAATGATGCTGTTACAAAAACAAACGACGTTGTGCAAACACCAACAACGGCAGTAGTTTCAACGGGCCCATGTAATGGTGGCGTTATGCCGGATTTTACTTCGTTAAAAGGCAAATCTTTAAATGAACCAGCTAATTATAAAAACTTATTAGAAATAGCTGAAAATGTATGCGCCGAAGGACTGATTTTTAAAGTACAAATCGCAGCATACCGCAATCCTGAAAACTATAAGTATGGTCACTTATCACAGTTCGGTAAACCTGAAATAATAGCATATCCTGACGGTATTACACGTTTTACGGTATTGCAATTTTCAACACTTAAAGAGGCAGAAAAAGCACGTCAAAAGATTATCGCAAAAGGTCAATCTGACGCATGGGTAACAGCTGTGGTTAATGGTAAGCGCTATACGTTAGAAGAATTAATTATGGTTGATTTCTTAGGGAAATCGGTCAACTAATTATTTGTGAGGCTTTCCATTTAACACATTCCTATTTATTTTAATCCTTACGCTTAGTCGCTTTCGAAAGCGTCGGAGTGGGATAAGTGGTAAAATAATTTATAAAGATTGAATAGAATTTATTTCTAGGACTTTATTTAAAGTAGTTAAGGCGGGTAAAAATTGCTGAAATAAATCTATATTTTTTTTGTCACTATTACTATTAAAAAATAACTTTTGATTAACTTCTGCTTTTAGGTTTATATTTTTCTTAAAGTTACTTTCTAATTCAACTTCGTAATAAAATTCTGTTTCTGAATTTTCTTTTCCTTTAATTTTTAATTTATGTTTTAGCATAACATCTTTAATATTCGCAAAATATCCTGTAAAGTGAGGCGATTTACTACTTCCGCCTGAATAAATGAATAAAATTTTAGCATCTAAAATACCTATTGGAAAATCTTTTACAGTATTATTTTTTTCAATAGCATGAAAATAAAATTTATTTTGATTTTCTATTTCAGGTAATGCCGCTGAACGATAAAAACCTAAAGCAACATTTATTTCTGGTTCAGGTTCTGAATTAAGGAATAATGAATACTCTGCTTTATCATTAAAGCCACTAATCTTTTCTTTATAAAATGCAGCTGTTTTAGGATCTTCTATTTCTAGTTTACGTTTTTTACTTATTTCTAAAAAATCTATTTCTTGGTCAATTCCTAAAAATCGCCTATTTGCTAAGTTAGCTGCAATACCAGTTGTACTGCTACCTGTGAATGGATCTAATATCCAAGCGTCTGGTTTTGTAGATGCTAATATTAAACGAGTTAAAACAGATAGTGGTTTTTGTGTTGGGTGTTTAGCGCAAGATTTTTCCCAAGGTGCAATGGCAGGTAACTTCCAAACATCTTTCATTTGTTTGTCGCCATTTAACTGCTTCATTAATTCGTAATTAAAATAATGGGGCACTTTTTCTTTTTTACGAGCCCAAATAATTTGCTCTGTGGAGTGTGTAAAAAAGCGACAAGAAAAATTTGGAGGAGGATTATTCTTTTCCCAAGTAATTACATTTAATATTTTAAAATCTAGTTCTGTTAATATTTGACCTATCGAAAAAATGTTGTGCATTGTTCCACTAATCCATATGGTAGCATCGTCTTTCATTTTTTCTCTTACTAACGTGAGCCATTTTCTGTTGAAGTCATTAACATAATCGTAACCATGAGATTTGTCCCAAGTACCTTTATTAACGCTTACAATTTTTCCACTTTGAATAGATAATCCGCCATTTGAAAGAAAATAAGGAGGGTCGGCAAAGATTATATCAAATTGATGATCAAACTCAGGTAAAAGTTTCATTGTGTCTCCATTTAAGAGATAGAGGTTTTTATCAGAAGATTTGAAATTTAGGAGACTAGATTTATACTAATTAAATTAGTTCTCCACCGTAAAATTTACGTATTAATTTTAATGCTTGTTTTATCATTTTTTCGTCAATAATTCCAATATCTACCAAATATGATTTGTTTACAATACATTGAGAAGACCCTGCATCTAAAGCTATCATTGAAGCCTTATTTTTTTCAATATTAATTGAGATAAGTTTTTTACTTAATACTATTCTATCTTCAAGCATTTTTCTTTTTAATTTTTTTAATTTCTTTATCAAAATCAGAAACAAAACTTTCATCTTGTATTTTTCTATATTTTTTATATTCTGACTCAGCTTTTAAAATTGCTTTCTCATGCGAAATTTTACCAGAATTATTTAATAAATCATAACGATTAATTTTTAAGAATGAATCTAATATTTCTGTCCATTCGTTCATTTTCATTGGAATATTTCTTTCAGCCTGGAGTTCGGCAAAGTTTAAGTATAGTTCAACTAATCTGTTAAGCTCTCTTATTTCTTGTTCAGAAAGATAATTTTTAGCGATACCTGTATCAGATTTTAAAATTTTGCCGTCTGGAGAATTTCTACAAGTTGTCAATCCCATATTTGGCTTTTTTGAATCTGCTCTATTATCAATAATTTCAGCAGCAGTGTTTCCTGTTATTGCCCAATGAAGTTTATTTTGAACTGTTTTATAAAAATTTATTGAAAATTCTGATTTCACATCATAATCTACACTACATTGAGCATATATATCAGTTATTTTTTGATAGAAACGCCTTTCAGATGCTCGAATTTCACGAATTCTTTCGAGTAATTCATCAAAGTAATCTTTCCCAAAAACTTGGCCTCCTTGTTTTAATCTTTTATCATCTAATGCGAAGCCTTTTATGATAAATTCTTTTAATGTATTTGTAGCCCAAATTCTAAACTGAGTTGCTTGCTTTGAATTAACTCTATAGCCAATTGAAATAATTGCATCTAGATTATAAAATTTTGTTTGATAGGATTTCCCGTCTTTTGCAGTATGTTCCAAAATGGAACTAACTGATTTTTCATTTAATTCTCCAGAATCAAAAATATTACTTAAATGCTTTGTAATAGCAGGTCTTTGAACTCCGAAGAGTTCACCAATAGCTTTTTGAGTTAACCATACAGTTTCTTCCTTAATAAATACATCTACTCTAACGTCACCATCAGAAGATGTATATATTATAAAATCTGAACTATCTTTTTTTTCATCCATTATTATTAATTTAATAATTGCTTTAATTTAACAAGTTTTAAATAAATATGATTTTCAGGAGGTGAATCAAATTCTTCAAAATGTTTTTTTTCATCCTCTAGTAAATATTCAATTACATCGTTTATTAAAGTCGATTTTTGGTCAAGGCTAACCTCGTTATTAAATTCAATAATATCTGTACCGACATGATTTTCAGAACCAAGAATAATTTCCTCATTACTATACAACTGATGAGTTTTAAATATAGCTTCGTCAATTGTATTTGCTTTTATGTCAATAATTTCTGAAAGAGTTTCTTTAATCTCTATTTTAAATACTTTCATGTTATATTTTTTTATAATTACCTCTACTTATAAATTCGATAATTCCTTTATCTCTTAATACCTGTAATTGTTGCCTGATTTTATCTTTTATGAAATTATTATTTGAATATTTTAACTTTAATTTATTTTCAAATTTATAAACATCCTCTAACGTAAATACATCCTTTGGAATAGAATCAACACATAACATTATATCCAGAATCCAACCCTTTGAATCAAAACTTTGACTTCTAATAAATAAAGTCTTTTTAAAAGAATTTTCTACAATTGTCCTATCAATTAATTCAGAGTTTTTGACTAAAAAAACTTTTCCAGCCTCTGCTACATTTGAAATGTCAATATTACAACCTATCCAACCAGCTCTCCTAGCTGTTTCCGCAAGTGGTTTTCTTTTTATAATTATATCTGTAGTGAAAAATTGTTTGGGAATAATTAAAAAATTATTTACTGTCCACTGCTTTGTGTAAGTTAAAAAAAAGAAATTTGGATTTTGATTTGAATTTATTCTTTCAATCATTGTTGAATATGCTCCATCAGTAATTGTATTTGTTAGATTCCCATTTTTACTTTTTAATTCAAATTCTTCGGAACAGCTATTACAATAAAAATCAGCAACAGGTCTGTTATTTTCAAATTCATTTAAAGGAAGATTACCACAGCAAGGACAATATGAATTTTCTTTAACCCAATTTTCAGTCAAAATTCTTGCAATTTGCGAATTGCTTGAATATCCATTTGCTAATTTGGTATTGAAATTTAAATTCATGTTATGATGGTGATTTTTGCGGTAGGTTTTTAGTAGAAATCAATTGTGTATTACCGCCCGCCCATTTTAAAAATGATTTTGGTTCTGAAAATGTTTTTATAGTAGCCATAGATTGACTAAAAATACAAGATTAGATTTTATAAAACGGCTACGATTTGTAGCAATAATTAACGTTTTTGGCTTTTTTGCTAACAAAATGCCATATACCTTTGGCTATGTGTCTTTGATTAAGCAAGTGAGATACGCAAACCGTGCTAACAAAACCTATTTGTTGAAGCCAGGATTTTATTTTTTTATTTTTTGCTTTATAAAGGCGACAAAAAATCTAAATAAAATCTTTTCGCCTTATATTTACCTAAAATAAAAAACAATGAAAAAAATATTTGTTATAATTTTTGTTATTACTACAAACTTATGTTTTAGTCAAACAATAATAAAAATGGAGAGAAACAATGGAGTGTATTTAATACCATGCAAGGTAAATGGTCTTGATTTGAAATTTATATTTGATACAGGAGCTAGTGATGTTTCAATATCACTAAGTGAAGCTTTATTTATGTTAAAAAATGGGTATTTAACTGAAAATGATATAATAGGTAAACAATCTTATCAAATTGCAAACGGCGATATAGAAACTGGAACGAAAATAATAATTCGAGAAATGGTAATAGGTAATACATTAATGAAAAATATAACAGCTTCTGTTGTTCATTCAACTTCAGCACCATTGCTACTTGGACAAAGTGCGTTGGAGCAATTCGGTAAGTATTCAATAGATTATTCTGAAAATGTGTTAGTAATTGGGGAATCACCAGAAGCTGATAAAACTAAAGTTAAAACAACCAACAATATTTCGGAAAAATTAAATTGCTATGGGACATTAGCTTTAAAAGCAAGAGAGAATGGCACACTTGGTGTTTCAGATGGTGTTTATACTGATGTAATAATTACATTCAGGAAAGGAAGTGCGTCAGATTGTATAAATGGTAAAGTGATAGTAAAAGATGGTCTTTTAAATAAGATTTTTCTTTTAATGGATGATGGTTCTTATAAATTATTAAAACGGAAATGGAAAAATAATTCAAATAAAAATGTTTCAATTTCAAACGCCTTTTCACAAGGAATGGTTACCGAAGACCTCACACTAATTAATGTAATTTGGCCAAATAAAATCAACTAGAGCGATCTGCCTATAGCTATGCTCCACGCTCCGACACATTTGTAATGCTTCGGAACGAGACGCTACCATAATATTTATACTTATGTTTTTTTATTAGTATTTTTTTATGCAAAGGAGACTGTGTGTATGTTGGCGCATATTCTGCGGAGCGGAAATCGGTCAACTAATTATTTGTGAGGCTTTCCATTTAACACATTTTTTATTTTAATGCCCCGGTATTTTCGCTAAATTTGTATAAAGCACTAAATTTTGCAAGCGAAACAAAATATACTCCTACTCAAACTGGATGGTTTTATACGTAAGTATTACAAAAACCAACTCATCAGGGGATTATTATATTCCCTTGGCTTATTAGTTGGCGCTTTCTTGTTTGTAGTTGTTGCCGAATATTTTGCAGAATTTGGAACAACCATTCGAACTGTCTTATTTTATGCCTTTCTTGGGCTATCAACTTATATTTTAGCAAAATATATTATTACGCCGGTTTTAAAATTAAATAAATTAGGCCCAATCATTTCTTACGACCAAGCAGCAGCTATTATTGGTATTCATTTCAATTCCATTAATGATAAATTATTAAATACCCTGCAACTGCAACGCCATAGCGGATCTATACTCTCTTCTGATTTATTAGAAGCAAGTATTCATCAAAAAATGGAAGAACTAAAACCTATTCCTTTTACAGCAGCCATCAATTTAAAAGAGAATAAACGGTATTTAAAATATGTCTTACCGCCTATTGCTTTGCTATTATTGATTTTCGCGGTAAAACCAACCATCCTTAAAGATGGCACAGAGCGTATGTTATACCATCAAACTTACTTCGAAAAACAAGCGCCCTTTCAATTTGCTATCAATAATAAAAACTTACAAGCCATACAACAACAAGATTTTGTATTAGAATTAAAATTAAATGGCAACGAAATTCCTAACGAAGTATTTATTTCTGTTGATGGTATTGATCATAAAATGGAAAAGGTTGACAACGTTAATTATACCTATACGTTTAAAAATGTTCAAAAAAATCAGGAGTTTGTGTTTAACGCCGCTGGCTTTAACAGCAAGGGTTACGAGCTAAGTGTTTTACCGAAACCCATGTTGATGAAGTTTGATATACAATTAACTTACCCTGCTTACCTCAATAAAAAAAACGAAACGGTATCTAATATTGGTGATATGCAATTGCCACAAGGCACTAAACTAAATTGGATATTCCATACTAAAAATACAGATCATTTGTATTTGCATTTTTCTGATACCTTAATAAATAGTAAACAATCCGCTGATAATGAATTTTCATACTCTAAGCGTGTTATGCAAAGCACTAGTTATAGTATTAAAAACACAAATAGTTTTTTAATACATAACCCCGATTCTGTAAATTACACCATCAATGTGATTCCCGATCAATCGCCCATCATAGAGGTTTCAGAAAAAAAAGACTCTATTAACACTAAAAATATTTATTTCTCGGGGAGTATTAAAGATGATTATGGTTTTTCTCGCTTAGTTTTTAAATACACCTTTTCGGGGGAAGATTCCTTAGGGAAGGCCTTTGTAAAAAATGGCGAGCAAATTATAGGTGTCAACAAACAACAAATTGCTCAACCTTATTTTTATTTTTTAGATGCCTCACAATTTAATTTACAGTCGGGCGATAAATTAGATTACTATTTTGAAGTATGGGATAACGATGGCGTTAACGGCTCTAAATCCGCTAAAACACAAGTAATGCAGTTTAAAGCGCCAACCGTTGACGAAGTAAATGAAAGCACTGATAAAAACAATTCGGAAATAAAAAAAGATTTAGATGATGGTATTAAAAAAGCCAAAGACTTACAAAAAGACATCAACGACTTAGCTAAAAAACTCACGGAAAAAAAACAAATGGGTTGGGAAGAGAAGAAAAAACTGGAAGACATTCTGAAAAAACAAAATGAATTAAAAAATAAAATTGAAGAAACCAAACAAGAGAATCAACTTAATAATCAACAACAGCAGGAGTTTACACCCACCGACGAATCTATCTTAGAAAAGCAAAAACAATTAGAGCAATTGTTTGAAAACATTATGACGCCCGAAATGAAAAAATTATTTGACGAGCTAAATAAGTTATTAGATAAATTGGATAAAAATAAAGTACAAGAAAAATTAGAAGAATTAAAACTCTCTAATAAAGATATGGAAAAGGAACTCGGCAGAACCCTCGAAGCCTTTAAACAAATGGAGGTAGAACAAAAACTACAACAAGCCATTGATAAATTAGATGATTTGAAAAATAAAGAGAATGCACTGAAACAAGAGACCGAAA
>JAYVDU010000647.1:0-7945 GCA_043749245.1 Bacteroidota bacterium
CTTGTTCCGATTAATAATGATTTTGGTAAATTTTTAGAAGGATTTTCTATATCGCCTGTCATATAGGCTGCGGCATTCCAACCCGAATAGGAGTAGGAAACCCAATACAAGGATATAGCAAAAGCACCGCTAAAAATATCGATAGAGCTTCGTTCGGTTGGTAAAATAGAAATGCTGTGTTGTGGCGTAGCTATAAATCCGGCTGTGATAAACAAAATGATAAATACAACTTTGATAATGGTAGCTACTCGTTGAAAAGCAGCGCCAAATCGTAAGTTATAAGAATGTATTAGGGTGAGGATACACACTACGGTAATGGCTAATATGGTTTCGTTAACACTTGGAAATACACTTTGAACATATTTTCCTAAAGCCATAGCTGCTAATGCCACAGGTGCCGCAAAGCCCACAGTGGAGCTAACCCAGCCCGATAAAAAACCAACTAAGGGATGATACAGTTTAGATAAATAAATATATTCTCCACCACTATTCGGAAAAGCAGCTCCAATTTCTCCGTACGTTAAAGCCCCGCACAACGCCATAATGCCGCCAAGTACCCATAATAATAAAATAGCAAAAGTTGTATGTATATCAATCACTTGAAAGCCAATAGAAGTGAATACACCCGTACCAATCATATTAGCTATGACAACAGAAATAGCAGTTACTAAGCTTATTTTGTAAGTGGTTTTCATTGATGATTATACGGTGAATCCAATTAACGTGATATCATCCACTTGTTCGTTATGATGCTTCCATTCATCCAGATTAGCTGATAATGAGCTTAGTAATGAATTTTTTAAAGATGATTCGATGAGCTGTTGAAAACCTGAACGTTTTAATTTTTGTTTTTTACTACCACCAATTTGGTCTACAACACCATCTGTATATAAAATAAAACTCTCTTGTTTATTCATCTGAATACTAATCGTAGTTGGATGTTCGGTAACATGCTCCTGAACGGATCCAACCGTGCATTTACTTCCTTTTATCAAATCTATCACATTATTTTTAATAATGAACATGTGGCTATTTGCACCTGCAAATTGTAACTCTAATGTTTCGCTATTTAAAACAGCCACCGACATATCGACGCTATCTTGCACAGCAGATGGTAAGTTTTGTTTGAGTGATGTTTTTATTTGAGAATTAATACTTCCTAAAATTGCTGTAGGGTTAATTAAGTCGTTTTCAAACAATGCTTTTTGTATTGATGAATTAACCAGCATCGTCAATAAAGCACCTGGTACCCCGTGTCCTGTGCAATCCGCGATTATGAATATTTTATACTGATTTATTTCATCAACCCAATAGGTATCGCCACTAACAATGTCTTTCGGTTTATAATAAATTAAACTATTGAGAGAATTGAAGCTTTCAGGTATTTGAGGTAAAATTGCATTTTGAATTCGTGATGAGTAGTTAATGCTATCCGTTAAATCTTTATTTTTTTCTTCAATCAGTTTATTGACAGCAGAAAGTTTTTTGTTAGACTTACGTTGAGTGACTAAGGCATAAGAAATAGCAGTAACTGTTATCAAGCCTAAGCCAAAAATAGTAGCAAATAAATGGCGGTGCGATTTTGGGTAACATACCATAAAATCGTCTTCCGACCCCCAAAAAGATTCTTTTAATCCAATATGTTCTTTGTAATGAGGATCATTTTTAAACGCATCTGTTTGAGCGCTTGATAAAAAGCTCAGAAATAAAAAAGTAATGACATAAATCCGAATCATGTTTATGATTGTTGTTTGATTATGATGAGCGTTACCAAAATGCGAATGAGTGGGAGAATTCTTTAATGCAATTTAAGAATGTGAATATACATTTTTTTTGCGCATTTTCTTAAAAATATAAGCAAACAAAAGCCACGATTAACGTGGCTTTTGTGCTTTTTAGGAAATAGTGAAAGACTATTAATGTTTTACTATAATTCGTTTGTAAGCAGATTTAGTTTCTGCATTAATTTTTAAAATATAAACACCATTAGACAAGGCATTTAAAAACAGTGTGATTTGCTTAGAATTTTTCTCCATTTTAATATCCATTTCTTTTCCATCCAATGAAATTAAATGCAATTGAATGTTTTCTAAAGAAAGTGTAATACTAGAAATCATTAATTCATTATCTGTTAAGGTAGGATAAATTGTATACTCTGAAGCTAATAGTTCATTAATAGAATTTGATTGCGCAATTGAAACAGTGCTACATATAACGCAGCCCATAGCATCAGATACACAAGCAGTATAAGTTCCAAAAGTTAAGTTTTGTACCATTGGTGATGGTGAATAAGAATAAGCGGGAGTTCCACCTGATGCAATTACTGTATAACTACCATTATTAAAATTAGGTGCAGTCGCATCTGTTTTGTTAATCGTTACAAATAATGGAGTTGGTTCTGTTATTACCCAAAAACATTGAGCTTGAGCGCCTGTTGCATCCATCACAATACCATTAACCGTACCAGCACATTGATTGATGATGCTAATTGGCGCAGGGCCAAAACCACCATTAGCTGATGTAGTACCATTAATAATTGTGGTTGTAATATCAGCGTCCGATGTCATAGGAATTAACTGTGCAGAACCTGTACATACCGCATTACATGATAAATTGGAAGTAATGATACCGCATTGTGTAGTTCCCATATCTATCGGAAAAGAACCTGTTCCTAAATTATAATTTGCTACTAAACTTCCTGTACCAGAGGCAGGACACGACGTATTATCCGTTGCGTAAAATCCGTAATTACCAGAACATAAATTGCCAAGTGTTGGTGTATTGGCAGCGGCAGGAATGATAGTACCTGAATTATACCAATTGTTGACAAATGGTGGCGCATTGCCATTTAAAGCAATAGTAAAAGAACCATTACAAGATGGCGAAACACCTGTATTTGATTTTCTTTTAACAAAAGCTGTAAAGGTATTTGTTCCAACAGGTAATACAGGAAACGAAGCTGAAATACCATTGATAGGATCGTAGTTTAAAATAGCTTTATAGACGTTAGAAGATGTGGATACAATTTGTAAAGTGTGGGATCCGGGCGTAATCGTTGTATTATTGAAGGACGCACTTCCGTCTAATGTAATTGTGTAAGGAGCTAAATCATTGCAAATGCCATAATATAAAGTACCAGTAGCACCACCTCTGCCAGCAAAGCCATATAGTTTTAAATTTGCCTGAGAAAATAATTGAGAGCTTAATGTAAGCAGAACTGTAAGAGAAAGTAAAAATTGTTTCATAAGTATATTTTTAAGAATTAGTTTCTCAAAAATATGCTTATAAAATTAAACGAAAGGAGCGAATGAGTGTAATAAGTATATGAATGTTTTAACTTCAATTTCATACTGATTATTTATTCATTAAAAACTAGGTTTGTAATACCCCCACATTATATGCCTTTGTGATGGGCGCATGGTTGGCCATTTCTATACCCATGCTAATAACTTTGCGAGTATCCAAAGGATCAATAATCGCATCTAACCAAAGACGGCTGGCTGCGTAATAAGGTGTTGTTTGCGTATCGTAACGGTCTTTCGTTTTGTTATATAATTCCGATTCTTTTTCAGGAGTAATTTCTTCTCCTTTGGCTTTTAATGATGCCACTTCTATTTGCACCAATACTTTAGCGGCTTGTGCGCCACCCATTACGGCTACTTGAGCCGTAGGCCATCCAACTATGAAGCGAGGATCATAAGCTTTGCCACACATCGCATAATTTGCTGCGCCATAACTATTTCCAATAATAACGGTAAACTTAGGTACTACCGAATTTGCCATTGCACTTACTAACTTAGCACCATCTTTAATAATACCACCTTGCTCGCTTCTTGAGCCAACCATAAAACCTGTGGCATCTTGTAAAAACACTAATGGTATTTTCTTTTGGTTACAGTTCATAATAAAACGAGCAGCTTTATCAGCACTGTCGCTATAAATAACGCCACCAAACTGCATTTCGCCTTTTTTAGATTTGACTACTTTACGTTGATTGGCAACGATGCCAACTGCCCAACCATCAATACGTGCATAGGTACAAACGATGGATTGTCCATATAATTCTTTGTATTCGTCATGTTCGCCACGATCAACTAAGCGCTCAATAATATCTCTGATTTCGTATTGTTTATCGCGCGCATCAGGAATGATACCGTATATTTCTTTAGGATCTTTTTTAGGTAGAGTAGGGGTTTCGCGGTTAAAGCCAGCTTTATCATAATCACCTACTTTACCCATAATATTACGAATGCGGGTTAAGCAATCTGCATCATCTTTACATTTATAATCGGTTACGCCACTTACTTCGCAATGCGTAGTAGCACCACCAAGCGTTTCGTTATCAATGTTTTCGCCAATAGCAGCTTTTACCAAATATGATCCCGCTAAAAAGATAGAGCCTGTTTTGTCAACAATCATCGCTTCATCGCTCATAATAGGTAAATAAGCACCACCTGCTACACAACTGCCCATCACCGCTGATACCTGTAAAATGCCCATTCCGCTCATAATGGCATTGTTTCGGAAAATACGCCCAAAGTGTTCTTTATCAGGAAAAATTTCATCTTGTAATGGTAAATACACACCAGCGCTATCTACTAAATAAATTATAGGTAAACGATTTTCCATGGCAATTTCTTGTGCACGTAAATTCTTTTTACCAGTAATAGGAAACCATGCTCCTGCTTTTACAGTGGCATCGTTAGCAACAACAATACATTGTTTGCCGCTTACATAACCAATTACAATAACAACACCTCCGCCGGGGCAACCGCCATGCTCGGCATACATTTCGTAGCCTGCAAAAGCGCCCATTTCAAAACGAGGCGTATTTTTATCTAATAAAAAATCAATGCGTTCACGAGCGCTCATTTTACCTTGCTCATGTAGTTTTTCGATGCGCTTTTTACCGCCACCATCGTATATTTTATTTAAACGTTGCTCCATTTGAGAAATAAGCAAACGCATTTTATCATCGTTTTTATTAAATTCTAAGTCCATTGTATTTTAATTTTTGCTGAGCAAATATAACGATTGGTTATTGATTTTATCAAAAAAAAGGAAAGTCTATTTTAGTGATTTTCTTTGGTTATTTTGTTGCCGTTGTATGCCACAACATTTAAGTAAAAATAAAAGTTTCTCGCTGTATAAAGTTTCATTTACTTTTTTGTTTCTGTTAGTTCGTGGTTATTGGTTGATTTAAAGAGAGAAAGTGATTTTTTTCGACATTGGTTTTATGGTATTTTTTATTTTTCAGCTATTCCATAAGTAATATATTTCCAACTATTAGGACACACTTTATTGAACACTAATTCATCTAAGGTTGAAAGTACATTTCTTTGAACTTCATTTCTTCCAAATGTTCCAAGCACACCAGTCGTATTTAAGTCAAAGGATGAAAAGTCTTTTAAAAACGTTTCCATTTCTTTAATTGAAACATAACGCCAAGAATTACCCCAATTGACAAACTTTTTCCGTAGTTGTTGATGAAACCTAGACGCTACAAGGTTTTCGGCGAATAACAGTTTTCCTCCGGGTTTTAATGCTTTATATATTTCTTTGAACACTTTTTGTTGTATTTCATAATTGTCATTACTTCCAATTCCACCGATTATAGATTTAAAAACAATGACATCAAAATGATTTTCGTATGGAATATTTGTCGCATCAATATCTTGATATTTAATAAGCGAAGAGATTTTGTGTTTTAGGTGAAGTTGTTCAGCTGTTTTTTTTACATCTTTTAAGTCGGAGCAAACTGTTTCTTTACCTTTCAAAGCAAGCCATAGAGAAAGCCCGCCTTCTCGGCCGCCTAACTCAAGTCCGTTTTGGATATTATCCCAATCGGTATGGCTGTCCCAATATGCAAGTACTTTTGACCAAGATTTTATGTCCCACTGTATGATGTCTTTCGCTAATTGTTCTGTCATTTTAGGTCATGTATTAGTGTGTAGCTATTGTAGATTTGCCTCGTGTTTAGCCTCGAAGACTATGTGTGCTAAAACTCACTAACGGAGATAATTGATTTTTAGAGTTTTGCTTAGTTGCCGTTTTGCAAATACTGTTGATGTTTACCAAGTTACACAAATTGATGGTTAAGCGCTGGTTTTTAAACATTTTAAACAGGCTTTGTAAGCTAGTTTGTTAGTTGCCAATATTTAAGGTATCGGGATAAAATGTAACAATACCGGTTGAAATGTCGTGAGTGCCGCCCACAATTCCAATTTGTCCGCTTGCAATCATTTCTTTAAGTATAGGGCTACGTTCTTGTATTGACTTAACTGTTCGCTTAACGTTAATAGTTGCAACATTTTCAACAAAAACCGCATTGCTCGAATTACGATTTTCTTTTGTTGTCGTTTCATCATCAACTGCGGGCCGTATTTTGCTTAGCAATGAGGTTAAGTTTCCCATTTCAATGTGATCACAAGCACCCTTAACTGCCCCACATTTTGTATGCCCTAGTACTACTATAATTTTAGAACCAGCAACTTTACAGCCAAACTCCATACTTCCAAGAATATCTTCATTTAGAATGTTTCCAGCAATACGAACACTGAAAATATCACCAAGACCTTGGTCAAAAATTAATTCGGCAGAAGTCCTGCTGTCAATGCAACTAAGGATGACTGCAAATGGATGCTGCCCATCTGAAGTTTCATTTGCTTGTTGCAAAAGATTTCTGTTCACTTTTAAATTATTTACAAATCTCTTGTTACCTTCTTTTAATAGTTCTAGAGCCGTTTTAGGAGTGATGGTTTCCTGTATTTCTTTTGTTAAGGTTTTCATTTTTTGTAATTAGTTATAAATACATTTTTACGTATTAATATAATTAAGGGTTTTTCTTGCCTATATTGGTATTAGTCTTTAGTTTTGTTGCTGGGTAATGTTTTATTTTGATTGCTATATAAAAATAAAACCGCCATCTGCCAAAACCCGATGATAAAGATAAATGTTTAGTGGGTTTTTGCAAAGCTAAATAATTATCAAAAATTATATTTTAAAGTATCTTTTTTATCTTAAGTAATTTGACAAAAATATAATAAGTTAGCTCAGCATCAACTTCATCATCATATCAGTTTGTTCATCGTTACCGAGTTTAAACAGATGATTACCAAATTCTACAAATCCATTTTTAATATAAAAGTGTATGGCTCTATTATTCTTTTCCCAAACACCTAACCATATATAATTTGCCTTAAGCTGTTTGGCAATTTGTAAGGCTTTGTCAAACAATAATTGTCCAATTTGCTTACTATAATATTCTTTTAATACATAAATGCGTTCAATTTCAAGGGCATTCTTGTCTTTCAGCTCTGTTTGAGCCATTCCGAGGTTTAATTTTAAGTAACCAATTACTTTCGAGTCAGATATTACAAAATAAAAATCAGAGTTGGCATTGCTTAATTCAGAGGTTAATTTTTCTTTACTAAAACTCTCATCCAAATATTTTTGAATGTCTTCATAGCTATTTTCACTTGCAAAGGTTTCTTCAAACGTTTGTCTGCTTATGCATTGCAGTTCATCAATGTCTTGTAATATAACTTTGCGGATATGTATATTTTGCATTGTGCAATTTAGTATTTATTCGAACATAAATATGATGAGTAAATTTAATACTTTTGGTTAAACAAAAAAATAGGTTCTATCGCGTCAAGCAACATTTAAAAATACGTATACGCGCCATCTCGTGATTACGAAAAAGTTTATTAAAGAAGTCCCTTAAGGTTTTTAAAACCTACAAACCCTTACCTTACCGATAACTTACACTTGGAATTAAATGACGCCATTGTTAAGTCTCGTAATAACAGAACCTGTTTTTTTTACTAATGTTTGTTTCTTTGTGTTAATACCAAATATGTTTTATATATAGTCCATTTTGAACAACATAGATACATAGGAAACATAGCTTAAATAAGCATTCTATGTGATCTATGTGAACTAT
>JAYVDU010000648.1:0-2325 GCA_043749245.1 Bacteroidota bacterium
CCTCCAATATCATATTTCTGGTCAACTTTTCGTGCAATAATTCCGCCTAAGCTATGACCAATCACGAATCCTTTATTAAAGTCAGCATTTCCAAAAATATTTGATTGACGATCTGAACTCTCAATATTAGAAACACTTGTAAGAATTTCATTAGCTCCAGATTCGACACTGTTTGCCATTGTATATTCTAGCTTCCTTGAGTAAACCTTATAAGGTTGATAACCATTAAGCGTTGAAGCTTGTGAGAAAAAAAAATCAGTTGCATCTGCAGCTTGCCCCCACGTACTTTTGTTGCCACCAAACCCATGAAGCCAATAAATAACTTTTGGAGCTTGAGCATAGCTTTGAGTTAATTGGGTTAGGACTATTAATGTTATTTTTAAAATATTTTTCATCGTAAAGATTTTTAAAAGTAAAAAATTATTGTTTAATAAATCGTTCTGTAAATTTTTCGTTAGCTTCAGTTTCAACGTTTATTATGTACACCCCTGTAACAAAATTTGAAATATCAATTGACTCTAAAGCATATTGAGCTTTTTGTTCAAATACTATCTTCCCCATAATATCAGTGACAATAATATTCGGTGAATCTTCAAAAATTTTATCTGGAATCCTTACATAGATAAGTTTTGTGGAGGGATTTGGATAAACTGTGAGCTTATTAGATAATTCTGTTTTATTATTGGATTCATCAATGCTTCTAAAACTTGAAGGGTAAGTCACTTTGTAATTCGTGTAATATTGATGACTAAAATGCCATACACGATTACCTTGTTTGTTTCTTTCCATATTAATTTCACGAGCGTATTGAGGTATTATATGTCCATTCTTATTTTTCTGAAATTTTTGATGAAAACTATGCTTCAAATCTTTGCCTTCAAATTCCCTTTCCTCAAAACGAATATTCTGATAATCATGAATAAACTCCCTATTATTGTCACGAAAATGTATTGCCCCATCTTTTATTATCTTTGATTTAGCACCCTTACTTTTGAGGTCATCTGCTTCAATTTTTCTTTTTCCAATAGTTTCATCAAACTTATCCTGATCGCTTTTAGATAAATCAATAGTTTGAGAATTAGCTTTTAAAGCTGCGGCACTAAAAGGCTGCTGAAAAATAATGGTACCACTTTTATCAAATGATTTTATAGATTTTCCATCGATAACAGTTTTTGAAACATTTGAGGCAATAGCAGGAGTTCCACTTATATATGTATATTGAATAGTAGTTTCCCTGCTCCCATCTTCAAATACCTTGATTGTATAACTTTCATCTCTTTCAACTCTTCGCATTAATGCTTTCTCAAAAGCATTATGAAGTTTTTCTTCTCCTTTTGCTCCACTTCCTTCCTCCACAGTTTTTAAATCGTAAGAAACCGTATATTGCGCTTGTAAATGAGGAGAAATAAAAAATAAGGTGAGAAAAGCTACAGAAAATAAGATTTCATTAACATGAAAAGTGTTCTTTTTCATTGTGAAAAGATTTTTAATTCAGGGTTTTACGCCTAAATTTGTTTATTAATTAATTTTAATACAGGGCTTTTGTCGCATACTGGCCAGGCGTGCGGCATTAGCCTTTTTCTTTATAAAGGTATTTACTCTGCCTATTTGCAAGGAAGAAGGAATATTTTATGTCTAACTTTAAATTTAAATAGTGCGTACTCAGCAAAGAGTTGTTCGCAAAGAGTTGTTCGCAAAGAGTTGTTCGCTACAGCATTGCTGCAACCAAGTGTGCGTTAAAAACGAGTATTTGTTGTTCTTCATAATTTAGTTAAGGTTAAAAATTCTATCACTAAATAAATCTTACATTACAAAATTAGTCTCTATTTTCACATTTCCAAATTTTTTAACACAATTCCAATGTTAAGTTTTTGGTTTTGACAAAATAATTCACTAAACTCATTAGGTTAGTAGGTAAACACTTTCAATTCATAGCTTTTAGAATTTTAAAATCTATTTTTCGATGTGCAATCGTAACGAAAATACATTAACAGGACCTCTATCGGCATTGTAAGCAGGGTTTACGAACAATTGATAAAACCCTGTGAGTTTCACAATATTTTTAAAAAAATAAATACCGTAATATAATTCGCTCGCTACTTCTGGTGCGTAATTCAATGCACCATCACCAATAATAAAACCTTCACCACCGCGTAGCAAATAATTTTTGTGCGGGTCACTCAATCCGCTGACGACAAAAGCTAAACCCGCATCATGCGTTTTTCTACTCCATGCAGCACCTTTCAAAACTACACCACCACTCAAACACCTATCAATTTCAGTAAACGCCCAAGTTTCATTATTGCCGTCGCTCCAACTCGTTCG
>JAYVDU010000649.1:0-2319 GCA_043749245.1 Bacteroidota bacterium
TTGGTTTGATCGGTGGGCATTTCTTTTTTATAATAAGCAATAACGGCATTCACTAATTCGCCAGTTATAACGTCATGTGCTTTTTTATTGCTTTTATACCATTTAACTTGTTCCATGATAATGATTTTATGTAACTATATTTCGATACAGCATGTTGGAAGACCTTCTCTCTTTGACCTGCAGGTCGTCTGTCACAAATCGCAGGTACAGGATTCATAAGTTTTCAAATAACTGCTTGTTGTCTAGAATTATTCATAACCCAAAAAATGTATTGTTGATAAGAAATATTTTATCATAGCTTTATGATTCCAAAAACTGAACAAAATTTAGTTTTAAAATTTAAACGCAGAACTCATCAGCGTAATTTCAGCTTTTGAAATTCCAATTTTTGTTGCTTCTGTTTTCCAGTTTTTTACTGCTCCTTTAATTTCTTTTAATATATCATTCATTTGTTTTTCTTTGAGTTGAAAATATTCGCCAACACTTTTTGCCAAATCAAAATCTAAAGCATTATTATTTGAATCAATATTTAACGACAGACCATCTTTATCAATTGAAGGATTAATATCATATGCAGGAGATAATTGCCAGCCACTTATATTTATTATAAAACCATGGTTTCTTAAATGATCATCAGTATTCGATATAGCGATATTAAAAATCATTCTTCTCCATAATTGTTGCAATTCCTTAGTATTATTTGATTCATTAAATTGAATAAATTCTGCAATATCTAAATAACTTGGATGATTCTCCTTAATAGTATCCTCGTTATTACTGGTCATCGTCATAGCCGAAGCAAAATGAATTCGCTTATCCTTGTGGCGATCAAATCGTTTGGCAAAAAAAGTATGATGTTTTCCTGCAATTTTTTCAATTTTACACTCAGTCATTTCTATACCTGCTTTGATAGCCAATTTATAGGCTAGAAATTCCCACGAAGCTTTATCAATAGTATCTTCTTTAGATGGAAATTTAGCTATCCATAAATTTCCTTTCTTATCCATGATATTTGCTTTTGGTCGCGCGCCACCTAATGAAGAACCTGGAGCCAATAAGATACTCAGCCATTTACGCACCTCTTTATTATCCTTATCAGATTCAATTAAAGAAATGCCATGTTGCAATTCTCTAACAGAAGACCATGGCGGTGTTGGCCGAGCATTATCATTATTTAAAAAGGGTTCTTTTTCTTTTAACTTAAATCGTAAGCCTCCCATTCTACTTTCGTCATTCACACCCAATAAAAAATCAATGTCATGAAGATTTTTTACAACTCTTTTTTCTTCCTTAGCAATTTGAGCCTCTCTTCTTTTCATTAAGGTGCGTCCCCAAGTATCTGGCATCGCATCATTAAAAATTCCAAAATTGGATTTACCAATTGGAAATTGTTGTCCTTTATTCCAGGTAACATCCGGATCAAATAAGAATGGCTTTTCTGTTTCCAACCATTTTTCATCATAACTAAAACTAAATGCCTTTCTGCCCTTACCTTGATGAGCAGCTAGGACTCCTATTAACTTTGGCCCGCCTATTTCCAACCAATCTGCATAAACCAATATATCTATTTTACTTGTTGCCATTTTATTTACCTCCTAAAAGTTCTAAGTCTTGAATATCTCTCCCTTGCTTATCTTCAGATCCCAATTTTAAAAAATCATCATGCAAACCCAATACGCGCAATACATTAAAATATGCCCCCATTGATACACTAGGAGTTCCTTTCTCGATTAAATAAAGAGTTGTTCTATCTATTCCTGCTCGCTCTGATACTTGTATGGTAGTCAATTTTCTTCTTTTACGAGCTAATTTAATATTTTCTCCTAGTTCCTGAAGTATTTTTAAATGCTTTGGGAAAAGAGTTTGTCTTTTTGAGTTCATAGAAATATTGATTAATATCCACAAATATAATATAAATGTGGATAATAAACAACATTATTACAGAATTAGGGTAAATTATTGGATTGGATAAGAATAAAGAAAACAGTATTAAATAGAATTGGTTTACTGTTATACATTTAAAATCAAATTATCGGCAGCAAACTCACTTTGCTGCCGTTTTATAGTTCTCACAAAAAACTAAACATAAAAAGCAAAAATAGTTTTTAACGAAGGAATTAATAAAAATAAAATGCATTTAATTAATCTAAAATTTATATTGTTGGGTATTCTTAAAAATGATTAGTGAAAACTTGTTGGGTGTAGTTGAAATATCTATTTGCCGATACAACATGTTAGAAGTCTTGATATCATTACGCTGTAGCCCGTCTGTCACAGTTCGCAGTTACAAGATTTACAAGTCTACAGATTGTCTCTTTT
>JAYVDU010000650.1:0-2317 GCA_043749245.1 Bacteroidota bacterium
CTCTGCTATCCATTCTGGAATTTTCGCTCGGTCTTCGTCTGTTAGTTCTACTTTTTCAGTGTGTCTTTGCTTCGGATATTCTAAAATACCCGTTGCACCCTCAATGCCGTTGCGCTCGAGTACCCACAAATAATATTTCACCTGCGCGCGATGCGCCACTTCAATTTTATCCGATTTTTTAATTTCGTGCACAACCTTGTTTTTGGCATCGTAAAAATCTATTTTAATACCGTCAAATTCTACTTCGGTGTATTTGTCCGATCGCTGCGTGTAGGTGTTTTCGCCAATGAGTTTACCTTCATACACTACATCGGATGTGTGTTCCATATTAATACCATTAGTGAATAACCACAACTTGCGGTGGCAAACGTGTAAATAGTTTATGTGTGTGGCGGTGATGTATTTCATAGAAAAAAATACTGAGAGATATTTATCAATATCTCTCAGTTTAAATTGTTTGAAAGGTTCTAATTCTGATTTTCAAATTCAAAAGCAGTCATTAAATCAATTAATTTTTGTTCAGCTTTATCTAGAGCATTAGCAGCACCAATTGAACCTGCAATGAAACTTGAGGCTATCGGCGTAATAAATAAATCAGCTTTAGTTGTTTCATCAATTTTTGGTACGGCTTGTTGTCTTTCTGTATCATCACGCAATTCACCTCGAATGGAGTATGCAATTTGATTAGCATTATCACTTATTGCAATAGCAACAGTTTCCATTAAACTAAAAGTTCGAGATTGATTAGAAGTGATTCGCCAGTTAATTATTGCGTGTGCTAAAGCAGGAATGATTTTGTCTCTTTTTTCTTTTGGGCAAATGAGGCATTTGCCAAAAATATTTTTTCCTTCAACCCAGCCTTCTTTTATTAATTTTTCTTCAATATTTGGGAAAAGTTCTGGTTCTAATTTATTAGTCGATACGCAAAATAAGGTTCTTAAGTCTATTGCGATATCGTATGAAAAAAGACCAGATGCGCGAGTTTGATCCTGAATGAAAGCTCGGTTAGGCAAAGCTCGTTGATTCGAAGTTAACCAAGATTCTAATTCATCTTTACTGAGTTGTTCACCACGTTTTTTATTATCTAACCAAAAAACTTTTACTTCATGATGTTCAGGGTGAGATGTTCTGTCGAAGGTTAAGTTTTCTGTAGGATATTCTATGCCACCTAAAAGTGGGTGCAATGGTCGCATTGCAGAAATTGAAAGCGGGCTCCGACGTTTAACAATAAATGTTCCACTCTCAGCTTTCATATATCCACCTAATAATTGATCTGCGAATGTTGGATCACATGGCGAGTGAGGTTCTTTTTGAAGGGCTTTATTCTCTTTTTTATCAATTTCCCAATTGAAAGTCATCGCTGCAAAAGGCATATCTAATGCTTCAATAATTGACCTTTTAACTTGCTGCCCACTTGAGTAAGCCATTTTCCTTCCAAATTGTGGGTCTGTATAATATTTTTGTCCATCATTAACAGCAAAAACTGTATGGTCAACGTGACGTAAACCTCTTAAATAGATAAACGGATTCTTAGTCATAATTTGATATTTATAAAAAGATTAAATTAATTTTGAAATTTTTGATAAGCATGTTCAAAACGAACAAGCGTGATGAACAAAGGAAAATTATCAGATGGCATTTTTAAGGCTTGATCAACAATCGCTTTGAAATTTTCTCGATTGTTGTTGTCTAAAAGATCTGTAAGACCATCTATAAAAGATTTAATGTTTTTTGAATCCATTAATTCTTTTACAATTTGGCTTTGAGAATTTTTTCCTCTTTCTGCCTTATTTTCCGATTCGAGAAGTGATTTAGCCATATCTGAGGCTAATTGCAATAATTCTGTTTTGTTTAACATGGCGATAATCCAAAGTTTATAAAGTTGAAAAAATAGAAATGAATCATTATTTGTGAATTTGAAATCTTTTCCTTGAGCAAAATCTGTTGAACCTTTATTCATGAATTCTCTCAACCCTCGGGGTTCTAAAGACTTTAACCCTATTGTCCCCATTTTGCAAGCACTTTTAAAATTATAAAAAGTTTCTAACTGTTCAATTTCTGAATCTTTAAGAATTGTATCTTCTTGTTTAATAAAAATCTTATCTCTTAACTCGAATAATCGACGGACTTCTGGGAGAAATAAATTTATAAACCCAAGCGTTGTATTGGTTTGAGATAAATTATAAGAATAAGCAGTAATTATGCTGTTCGGATATTTTATTGAAAGCGAGAAAACTACTTGAGACCATTTATTTGTTGGAATAGCAATTTTCCCCAAAACTTCTTCAGTTTCAACTTCGAAATTATCCATAGGATT
>JAYVDU010000651.1:0-21819 GCA_043749245.1 Bacteroidota bacterium
CGTTATTAAATAATGATTCAAACTCTATCTGATTCTTTGGATATAACATCCTACTAAAATAGGCATTATTTAATGTGTGTCAAGCGGATACCCACATTATTTATTAAAATAAATTTAAAATAATTACTATTTATAATGTGGCCATATCAATTACAAAACGATATTTAACATCGCCTGCAAGCATACGTTCAAATGCTTTATCGATATAATCCATGCGAATAAGTTCTATATCAGAAGTAATGTTATGTTCAGCGCAATAGTCTAACATTTCCTGTGTTTCGGGCAAACCACCAATTAAAGAACCAGCAAGGCTTTTGCGACCGCCAATTAAACTAAAGGCCATAATTTGAGATGGTGTTGGAGGTGCGCCAACGCAAATCATTACGCCATCCGTATTAAGCATCGCTAAGTAATCGTTGTAATTATGTTGCGCAGAAACAGTATCAATTATGAAATCGAATTTGCTGGTTAAAGCCTTTAATTGCTCAGCATCTTTGGTATTGGCAAAATGATGTGCCCCTAATTTGCGAGCATCTATTTCCTTATCAGGAGAAGTACTCAACATCGTTACTTCAGCACCAAATGATGACGCAAACTTTACAGCCATGTGCCCTAACCCACCCAAACCAACAACTGCAACCTTGTGTCCTTTGCCAACTTTCCAATGCCTAAGAGGCGAATAGGTAGTGATGCCGGCACACAATAGTGGCGCAACCGTTTCTAAAGGTAATTTATCAGATATTTTTAAAACAAAAGCTTCATCAGCTACGATTAGTTTTGAGTAACCACCGTAAGTAACTCCGCCTAAATGCTTGTCTTTACTGTTGTATGTGCTTGTAGCTCCATTTCTACAAAACTGTTGCAAGCCTTTTTTGCAATTATCGCAATCTCTACAAGAATCTACTAAGCAACCAACGCCTGCCAAATCGCCTTGTTTAAATTTTGTAACTAAAGCGCCTACTTTGGTAACGCGCCCAACAATTTCATGTCCAGGAACAACCGGAAAATTAGTACCACCCCATTCATTGCGAATTTGGTGCAAATCGGAATGACATACACCACAATACAATATATCGAATTGCACATCATGTGAACCAACGTCTCTTCTTTGAAAATTAAAATTACTTAATGCTTCTCCGGCGCTTTTTGCGGCGTATCCTTTAATTAATGTCATGTGTTTAAATATTAAAAAATGTAAGTTATTTATCAACTATTGTGAATGTAATATTACATTAAAAAGAACATATTTTGATGTATGATAGATGCAAAAAAGATAAATAACTTGGAATAATGAAGTGGGTAATTTTGAATAATAGTTACTTTACGAGGCTATTTAATAAAAAATCAATGGCTCAAATCCCCAATGAAATCAACGATTTTAAAATTTATTTAAAATTTATTTGGAAATATAAAATTAAATCACTTACATTTGACACAGAATTAATTACCTCTTATGTGTGTAATTAATTTATTAAGAAGTGGCGAGAGAATAGGCTCATTAACCCACTAGCAACCAACTAAAAGTTTCGGTAATACGGAATTGGAAAACAGGTGCTAACTCCTACTCCGATGAAAAACGGAGATAAATAAATTAAAAACAAAAAAATGAAACACACAGTATCAAAAACATCCAAATCAAAACAAGGCTACTTAAGTGTAACTCTTAATTCTGTTTCTCCATTTTTCATGATGGCTTGTATGTGTTGCTGCTGCAACATGTGCTAAGCTAATTTTTTCGTTTTAATTGTTCGAAAAATTATCCTTGGCAAACCCAGGGAAGCTTTGATGCATTCTTTATTTCAAGGATCAAATCAATTTCAATTTTTTTATTTCAAATAACCATTCTGTCTTTGGCAGAAAAAAACAAAAACATCATGAACACAAATAAACATACACATTTAAAAAATGCTACTTCAACTAATTTAATAGGCGAAACTAGTCACCGTAATTATTTAACAGTGCAAGCTGCTTATGGCTTTGCTCAAAGAGGAGGCGTGCAATTCCCTTATATTAGTTCATCTCATGCTACTCGTTTAGTTTGCGATGTTAATATTTTAACTTCTAAAGAAAACAAACAGTTGGTTTTTTTAGAATCTATTTTTAGCAATTAATTTCTAAATAGTGCTTTCAAGAAAACGCAGTGTCTGATAAGAAATTTACAAGCTCGAGGCTTGAGATACCGCACCAGCGTTATAAATAATGGGAGTATAACTAAGAAATTGGAATTTTATTGCTGACACTAAATAGCCCATTCGCAGTAAATAATAAAAGAATTAAACATAAAAAAAATCACAAACAACAAACTAATTAACAAAATAATAATCTTAAAAAAGAAAACATGAGCGCAACAAACAACAACTTAAAATTTGAAACATTACAATTACATGCTGGTCAAGATGCCGACCCAACAACGGGTTCAAGAGCTGTACCAATTTACCAAACAACCTCGTATGTTTTTAAAGACAGTAAGCATGCTGCTAATTTATTTGGATTAAAAGAATTTGGTAATATTTATACACGTTTAATGAACCCTACAACAGATGTGTTTGAAAAACGTATTGCGGCCTTAGAAGGCGGAGTGGCAGCATTAGCAACTGCTTCAGGGCAAGCAGCACAATTTATTGCATTAAACAATATTTTGCAAGCTGGAGATAACTTTGTATCAACTTCATTTTTATATGGTGGAACTGCCAATCAATTTAAAGTTGCCTTTAAGCGTTTGGGAATAGAAGCACGAATTGCTAACGGAGATAGTGCAGAAGCATTTGAAAAATTAATTGATACTAATACTAAGGCTTTGTACTTAGAAACAATTGGAAATCCAGCCTTTAACATTCCTGATTTTGAAAAAATTGCAGCACTTGCCAAAAAATATGATTTACCATTAGTAGTAGATAACACCTTTGGCGCTGGAGGATATTTATTTAAACCATTGGAGCATGGCGCAAATATTGTTGTGGCTTCTGCTACCAAATGGATTGGTGGGCATGGTACAAGTGTTGGCGGAGTAATTATTGATGGTGGAAATTATAATTGGGGTAATGGTAAATTCAAACAATTTTCAGAGCCATCTGAAGGATACCATGGCTTAATTTTTAATGATGTGTTTGGCGCAAATGGGCCTTTTGGTAATATTGCATTTATTATTAGAGCTCGTGTTGAGGGCTTACGTGATTTTGGAGCAGTACTTTCACCATTTAATTCTTTTCAATTAATTATAGGTTTAGAAACCCTATCATTGCGCGTACAGCGCCATGTAGAAAATGCCTTAGCTATTGCTAAATGGCTCGAAACACGTGATGAAGTAGAATATGTAAACTACCCTGGTTTAGAAAGTTCAGCATATCACACCTTAGCAAAAAAATATTTGAAACACGGGTTCGGTGGAGTACTTTCATTTAAACTAAAAAAAGGAAAAACTGCTGCCGATTTTTTTGTAAATAATTTAAGTTTAATCAGTCATTTAGCTAATGTGGGTGATGCCAAAACATTAATTATACAACCTTCATCAACTACTCACGAACAATTAAGCCCCACTGAACAAATACAAGCAGGTGTAGAAGCTGGTTTATTAAGGCTTTCGGTAGGTATTGAACATATTGATGATATTAAACAAGACTTAATTTCAGCTTTTGAAAAACTAGAAAAAGCAACCAAGCAAGAATTAGAATTATTATTAAACTAAACATTATAACCCTCTCAAATAATAAATACTTGAGAGGGTTATTTAAAAAAATTAATTATGCGCTCACTAACCTATATATACAACAAACGATTCCAATTAGAAAGTGGATTATCACTTCCTCAATTAGAAATTGCTTACCATACTTTTGGAACTTTAAATAAGGACAAAAGCAATGTAATATGGGTGTGCCATGCACTAACAGCCAACAGCGATGTGTTTGATTGGTGGAAAGGCTTATTTGGAGAAAATGATTTATTTAACCCTGAAGATTATTTTATTGTGTGTGTTAATAATTTAGGATCTTGTTACGGAACTACAGGGCCATTAAGTATTAATGCTGATACGAATGAACCGTGGTTTAGTTATTTTCCCCAAATTACTATCAGAGATATGGCAAATACCTTACAAGTGTTGAAGCAACATTTGAGTATTGACAAAATTCATACACTTATTGGTGGCTCGCAAGGTGGGCAAATAGCGCAAGAATGGGTATTGCACTATCCTGAAGTAACAGAAAACTTAATTTTAATTGCAACTAATGCGCAACATTCTCCATGGGGTATTGCATTTAACGAATCGCAACGACTAGCTATTAAGGCCGATAGAACTTATTTTGGAAATACCATTACTGGCGGAGAAAAGGGTTTACAAGCTGCACGTAGCATCGCATTATTGAGTTACAGAAATTATCATACATATAATAGTACTCAAAAAAATACGGATAATAATAATATTAATAATCATGCTGCAGCGTCTTATCAACGTTACCAAGGTGAAAAATTAGTAAAACGTTTTAATGCTTATTCTTATGTTCGTTTATCAGAAGCCATGGATTCGCATCACATTGCGCGAGAAAAAGCACACAGCATAGAATTAGTGTTAAATGAAATTGCTATACCAACTTTAGTAATTGGCGTAACCTCAGATATGTTGTTCCCTGTTATTGAACAACAAGAGTTGGCTAAATACATTCCTAATGCCATCTATCATGAAATTGATTCGTTGTATGGACACGATGGTTTTTTAATAGAAACAACTCAACTTACAAAACATATTAAACAATTTTATCAAACAACAACTGTAAAAAATCAAACAATAACTTTATAAATTAAAATTATGAGCAAGAAATTAAAAATAGGATTATTCGGATTCGGATGTGTAGGACAAGGTCTTTACCACGTGTTAAATAATAGTACAGGCTTTAAAGCTGATATCGTAAAGATTGCTGTAAAGAATAAAAATAAAGAGCGTTCGGTAAAAGCAGAATTAATTACTTATGATAAATGGGAAATATTAAATAATCCAGAAATTGATGTGGTAGTTGAATTGATTGATGACGCAGATGAGGCATTTCATATTGTGAGCGAAGCACTCAAAAAAGGGAAGCACGTTGTAACAGCAAATAAAAAATTACTGGCTGAACATTTAGAAGAACTGTATCGTTTACAAAAAGAAAATAATGTATCGTTATTATATGAAGCATCTGCTTGTGGCAGTATTCCTATCATTCGTTCTTTAGAAGAATATTTCGATAATGAGGAGTTAGAAAAAGTATCAGGTATTTTTAATGGTACTACTAATTACATTTTAACAAAAACAATAGCTGAAAAATTATCTTATGCAGAGGCATTGAAACAAGCACAGGACAAAGGCTTTGCAGAAACAGATCCCACTAATGATGTTGAAGGATTTGATGCAAAGTTTAAAGCTATCATCATTGCATTACATGCCTTTGGTTTAATCATTAAACCAGAAGACGTACTTAATATTGGTATTACAACGTTACATGATAATGATATTAAATACGCATCTGAAAAAGGATACAAAATAAAATTAACACCAATCATTCAACGGTTAGAAGATAATAAAGTGAGTGTATTTGTTTCACCTCGTTTTGTTAAAGAACATAATCATTTATACAACGTAGATAATGAGTTTAATGGAGTGATTGTAGAAGGAAAATTTTCGGGCGAACAATTTTTGCAAGGCAGAGGCGCAGGTTCTTATCCTACGGGAGCCGCTGTATTATCAGATATTTCAGCGTTATCACATGGGTATAAATATGAGTTCAAAAAATACGCTCAAAAGAAAGCACCAGTGTTTACAAATGATGTATTAATTGATGCTTATTTGAGATACAATACCGCAGATGATTTAAAACAGATTGTATTTGATGAAATATCAGAAAAATATACTGGTAAAGGCTATCACTATGTAGTAGGAAAAGTAAATTTAAAAAACGTAATAGCTAACCGTGATTATATTTTAAAACATAACTTATTTATTTCTTTGGTAGATGAAAAAGTAAACTTAGCAAATACAACTGTAAAAGAAAATGCAACAACAAAAGAATTAGTTAATTATTAATCATACAAAAAATATAAAACATGTCAATTAGATTAGGAGATATCGCACCAGACTTTACAGCAGAGTCAAGCGAAGGGCAAATTAAATTTCATCAATGGTTAGGCAATAGTTGGGCTATATTATTCAGTCATCCTGCTGATTTTACGCCAGTTTGTACAACTGAATTAGGAAGTGTGGCTAAGTTCAAACCAGAGTTTGATAAGCGTGGTGTTAAAGTAATTGCATTAAGTGTTGATCCTGTAGAATCACATTTAAGTTGGATAAAAGACATTAACGAAACGCAACATACAACTGTTAATTTCCCCATCATTGCCGACCCAACTTTAGAGATATCAAATCTATATGGTTTTATTCATCCCAATGCGTCTGATAAATTTACAGTACGTTCGGTAATTATTATTGGTCCAGATAAAAAAGTAAAATTATTAATTACGTATCCAGCTTCAACAGGAAGAAATTTTACGGAAATACTTCGTGTAATTGATTCTCTGCAATTAACAGCTAATTATAGTGTTGCAACTCCCGCCAATTGGAAACAAGGAGAAGATGTAGTTATTATTCCTGCAATAAAAACAGAAGACATCGCTGCTAAATTCCCTAAAGGATTTACTGAAATTAAACCTTATTTAAGAACCACACCACAACCTAATCTATAGTTTTTTATGAAAAACCAATTAACTAATAACATATTAATTATGGATAAGACATGCTGTTGTATGAAGCATCGATGTTGCTAACGGAAGAATATTTTTAAATATTTAGCCCCTCCGTATAGCATGGTGGGGCTTTTTTATAACTAAAATTTCAAAAACAACATTTAAATTAAAAACACATTATGGAAAAAATATTTATTAGCGAAAAAGGACCAGAAGTATCTGCTGCTATATACGGATTTTGGCGTTGGAATACATCTGCATTAGCAAATCAAAAAACGATTGAAGATATTATTTATTATAATTTAGAGTTAGGTGTAAATACCTTTGATCATAGCAATAACTACAATAACGGAAAGATTGAAGAGATATTTGGAAAAGCGATTGCTTCAAGTTCTATTAATCGAGAAGATATTATCATTTCTACCAAAGCGGGTATCCGAAATTTTTCTGATAAATCAACTAAAAGTGAATATTATGATTTAAGTCCTGAACATATTACAAAAAGTATTGAAGATTCTTTAAAACGTTTAAAAACGGATTATATAGACATCTTTTTATTAGAACATTATGATCCATTGTATCACGTTGAAGAAACAGCTTCTGCTTTAATTAAACTGATGCGCAGTGGTAAAATTAAAAACATTGGTGTTTCTAATTTTAATGTGTTTCAACATCGTTTATTAGCTAGTCATTTATCGCAACCAATTGTGACAAATCATATTGAATTAAACCTATTACAGAGCACTGCTATTGATGATGGACGATTAGATTTCATTAAAGAACAATACAGTAAACCTATGGCATTTGCTCCTTTAGCAGGTGGACGTATTTTAAATGGAAAAGACACCAAGGCTGTGAAGGTGAGAAAAGTATTAACTGACATAGCTAAGAAACATTCAGCGAATGTAGAACAAGTTGCTGTAGCCTGGTTATATAAATTAGGGGCATTGCCTATTATTGGAAGTCCTGATAAAAAACGCATTAAAAATGCCGCTAGTGCATATAATATAAGATTAAGTAACGAGGAATGGTATCAATTATATAACGCTTCAAAATAAACGTATGCAAAGTTTTAGAACAGAATTAGAATTGGTAACTCACTCAGGTAAAGCCTTAGTAGAAAAAGATATTATTGAGTTAGATAAAAAAATAAGAGCGTTTAGAGATGGTAAAATTAACGATGAAAAATTCCGTAGCCTTCGTTTAGCACGTGGCGTTTATGGCCAACGACAACAAGGTGTTCAAATGATTCGTATTAAATTACCTTTCGGAAAAATATCTACTAAACAATTAGTACGTATTGCCGATATCAGTGATGAGTATTCTAATGGTAATTTACATTTAACAACGCGTCAGGATATTCAAATCCATCATGTGAGTTTGGATAGAACACCCGAGCTATGGGCTAAGTTAGAACAGGATGATATTACTTTGCGTGAAGCTTGTGGAAACACTGTTCGTAATATTACAGCATCTGCCGAAGCAGGGATTGATCCTAATGAGCCCTTTGATGTATCGCCTTACGCTTATGCGTTATTTAATTATTTTTTACGAAAACCATTTGGTCAAGAGTTAGGTCGTAAAATAAAAATTGCTTTTTCAAATAACGAAAAGGATACCGCCGTGACTTACATCCATGACATTGGTTTTATTCCCAAACTGAAAAATAATACCGAAAGAGGTTTTAAAGTATTAATCGGTGGTGGTTTAGGGGCACAACCCTTTTTAGCACAAACTGCTTATGAGTTTTTACCTGAAAATCAATTAGTGCCATTTGTGGAAGCAACGATTCGAGTATTTGATAGACATGGTGAACGTGTGAGCAGGCATAAAGCTCGTATTAAATATTTAATTCATAAAATTGGAGTCGATGAGTTTTTAAACTTAGTTGCTAAAGAAGAAGATGCCGTTTTGCATAAAACGTATGAAATTAATTTGAACGCAGTCAACTTTTCCATACCTATTTCAACCTTCAAAAAAGAAATTCCAAACATAAAAAATAAAATAGATTATACTAATTGGTTATCAACTAATACGTTTAAACAAAAGCAATCTGGTTTTTATGGGGTTTATATAAAAGTAGTATTGGGCAATATTTCTTCTGTGAATACAAGGAAATTAGCTAAAATAATTAATGCCTACGCTTCTTCTGAGGATATTAGGTTGACTATTAATCAAGGGATTTTATTAAAGTATGTCACAGAAGCCGCTTTGCCATTTTTATATCATGAATTGTGTAAACTAAAATTAGCAACATTAGGTTTTAATTCGGTAGCAGACATTACAGCTTGCCCAGGTACAGATACTTGTAATTTAGCTATTTCAAACAGTACAAATATTACCATAGAATTAGAAAAAGTAATTTATACCGAATTTCCTGATTTAATTCATAACCACGATATAAAAATTAAAATTAGCGGTTGTATGAATTCATGCGGACAGCATGGTTTAGCACAAATTGGTTTTCATGGGAGTTCGTTTAAAGTAGGAACTAATGTTGTACCAGCCTTACAAGTGCTGTTAGGTGGGGGAACTTTAGGGAATGGTGCTGGAAGAATTTCAGAAAAAATAATTAAGGTGGCTAGTAAACGTGCGCCTAACGTATTGAGGACTTTATTTAATGATTTTGAAAAGAATGCAGTTGAAGGAGAATATTTTAATTCATATTATGACAAACAAGGCAAAGATTATTTCTATCAATTATTAAAACCACTAGGCGATAACAGTTCCTTGAAAGAATCTGATTACTTTGATTGGGGTTCTGACGAAAAATTTATTACTGCTATTGGTGTAGGAGAGTGTGCAGGAGTCATTATTGATTTAGTAACTACTTTGTTTTTTGAAGCAGAGGAAAAATTAGAATGGAGTGCTGAAGCCTTTGATAATAGGCAATATGGGGATAGCATTTATTACACCTATGCATCTTTTATTAGCGGTGCTAAAGGATTATTATTAGATAAACAAATTCATGTAAACACACATCATACACTCATCTCGGATTTTGATAAATATTTTGTAGAAACAGGGTTAATAAAACTACCAGCCAATTTTAAAGATACAGTGCTTCAAATCAATCAAAACAAACCAAGTAAAGAATTTGCAGAAACGTATTTTTCTCAAGCACAATTATTTTTAAATCAAGTAAAATTATTTAGAGAATTTTACCAAGCAGAATTAAATTAATTATAAAAACAAACACAATGTCAAATTACATAACACCAAAAGTCACACTCATAGGCGCAGGGCCAGGCGATATAGAATTAATTACATTAAAAGGATTAAATACCTTAAAAACAGCTGACGTTGTGTTGTACGACGCATTAGTTAATCCAGCGTTATTAAATTATGCTCCAACTAATTCATTAAAAATTTATGTTGGAAAACGTAATCACCATCACTCTTACACGCAAGACCAAATAAATAAACTTATAGTCGATATGGCATACGCGCATGGGCACGTTGTTCGTTTAAAAGGAGGAGATGCTTTTGTATTTGGACGTGGGCAAGAAGAATTAAATTATGCTAATGCATTTAATATTGAAACTTCTGTCGTACCAGGTATTTCCAGTTCTATTTCTGTTCCTGCTTTGGCTGGTATTCCTGTTACACATCGCGGATCAAGCGAAAGCTTTTGGGTGATCACAGGAACAACTAAAGACAATCAATTATCTCAAGATATTTTATCGGCTGCAAAAACTAATGCAACTGTAGTTATTTTAATGGGTTTAGGTAAATTAAAAGAGATAGCAGATATTTTTTCAAAAGAAGGAAAGGCTAATACTGCAATTGCTTTAATTCAAGACGGTTCTTTGCCAACTCAGAAAGTTGCTTTAGGAACAATTGAAACTATTGTAGATATCGCTCGAGTAAAAAACATCAAAGCTCCTGCGGTTATTATAATTGGAGAGGTTGTAAAGCAACACCAAGATTTTGAGCCTATTCTATCAAATTATCAAATTTTTTCTAATTAATGTTTCAAAAATATAAAATATTCACTTTAGTTTATTTTGAACGATGTTGTAATTGTTTATACCATTGTTATAGTTAAATGTAACAATGTTTTCCTATCAACTTTTAAAAATATCAAAAGAAAACAATTATACTATTTTATGAAAACAACATTAAGTGCTGTTGCACTCTTATTTTCTCTTGCAACTTTTTCTCAAAACAATTTATTACAAATTTCAGGACAGATTAACGACAAAAAATCGAATGAAGCTTTAGTGGGCGCCATCGTTCAAATTAAAGGTAGTAACGTGGTAACAACCACAAATACTGATGGAAAATTCGTTTTAAAAACAGTTTTAAAATTTCCATTTACAATTTTAGTAAATATTGTTGGTTACGAAACACAAGAATTTGTAGTAGAGAATGAAAAATCTTCTATTAATTTTCAATTAAATCCCAATGTGTTATTAATTAACGAAGTAGTAGTTTCAGCTTCTCGATCGGAAGAAAGCATTTTAAAATCTCCGGTTGCTATTGATAAATTGGATATCATTACAATTCGCGAAACGCCTGCACCTAAATTTTTTGATGCTTTAGAAAATGTAAAAGGTGTTCAAATGACGACTGGTAGCTTAACTTTTAAAGTACCAAATACACGAGGTTTTAACTCCCCGAATAATTTTCGTTTCACACAATTAGTTGATGGAATCGATATTCAATCACCTACTTTAGGGATGGCCTTAGGAAACACAATTGGTCCTAATGAATTGGATATACGAAGCGTTGAAATTATCCCGGGATCTTCGTCAGCGTTATATGGTGTAAACTCTATTAATGGATTATCCAATTCGTTTACTAAAAGTCCTTTTTTATTTAAAGGAGTAAGTGTATACCAACGCACAGGTATTAATCATGTTGATAACAGTGACCATGGTGCTAGCGCAATGACAGAAACTGCTTTTAGAATTGCAAACTCTTTTGGTTATAAAAATCAATTCGCATATAAATTAAATGCATCTTATTTTCAGGGAGTAGATTGGGTATCTTCTAATACAACCGATCAAAACCAATATAATTTAACATCGTCTAATCCAAAGTTTCCTGAGTTTGGAAACGGCAGTGCTACAAACCCTGCTTATGATGGATGGAACAGTTATGGAAATGAGAGTAATAATAATGTTCCTATAACTGTCAATTACCAGGGTAAAACTCAAGTTTTTAATGTTCGTCGAACAGGATTTAATGAAAAAGATTTAGTAGACCCCACAGTAAAGAATATCAAACTTGACGGAGCGCTTCATTATAAAATAACGGACAAGTTAGAGTTGAGTTATAAATATCGTTACGGACAAATGGACGGTGTGTTTCAAAGAGGCAATAAAATTCAGTTAAGTGGTGCTACGCTTCAAAATCATTCTATTGAACTAAAAGGACAAGCTTTAACCTTTAGAGTTTATACTTCTATTGAAAACACAGGAAAATCTTATAACTTAAAGCCATTAGCTGATAATTTAGATTTAACGTTTAAGGATAACAAAACGTGGGGAAATGATTATAAATCAGCTTTACAAACAGCAGTTAATTCGGGAATCGATATTGTATCCGCTCAGCAAATTGCCAGAAACAAAGCAGACGTAGGAAGATATACTCCAGGTAGCGCAGAGTTTAATGAAACAAAAAATACCATTATTGGAATTAATAATTGGGATCACGCTTCTTTAATTAAAGATGCGCCATTAACAGGAGGAGCAGCTTTGATACAAAAAAGTCAGTTATATCACGCTGATTTACAATATGATTTCAGTAAATATACTTCTAAAATTGTGGATGTGTTAGTCGGAGCAGATGGAAGAATTAATCAAGTAATTCCGGATGGAAATAATTTCGTTGATTTCAGTAAGCCAATTGCTGAAAGAAATACACCAGGTGGAAATGATGTGTATTATTCGAAAGTGGGAGGTTTTACTCAAATAACAAAAAAATTATTAAATGATAATTTGAAATTAGTAGGCTCTTTACGTTATGATAAAAACTTTGATTTTGAAGGAAAATTTAACCCACGTGTAGCAGTTGTTTATACGTTCTTGAAAAATCATAATATCCGTTTATCTTATCAAGATGGATATCGTTTCCCTGCATTATTTGAAGCTTTATCTTATGTTAATAATGGTGGTGTTCGGCGTGTAGGTGGGTTAGAAAAAATTAATGAAGGCTTAGGTTATTTAGAAAATTCATATACCAAAGTATCAGTTGATAATTTTTCAAGTGCCGTAAATACAGATGTTGCAGCAGGTTTAATTAAAAATAATGCAATCTTAAAAAATAAGAGTTTATTAGAGGTGGCTAACTTACAAACACTTAAACCTGAACATATTCAGGCATTTGATTTTGGTTACAAATCGATTTTATTTAATAATAAAGTAGTAGTTGATTTAGATGCTTACTATAATATTGAACAAGGTTTTTTAGGTCAGGTAGAGGTAGCAGTTCCTACAACAGGTCCTGTAGGCTCAGACAGTTCAGCTTTTGATGCTTATACGAAAACTCGTAATACGAGATACCGCGTATTTACAAACGCGAGAAATACTTATTTTAGTTATGGTGGAGCTTTACGGTTGAGTTATAATTTTTATAAAACCTATTCTATTTCGGGGAACATTAATTTTAATGACTTACAATCACAAACTCAAAACGACATTTTTATTACAGGATTCAACACACCAAAATGGTCAACTAACATTCAATTTGGAAACAGAGAATTGTTTAAAAACTTTGGTTTTAATATTATTTGGAAATGGCAAGAAAACTACAAATGGGAAAGCCCTTTAGCAACAGGTAATGTACCGTCATTTAATACATTCGATGCTCAAGTGTCCTATAAGTTTCCAAAAATTAATAGCTCAATTAAAATTGGAGGAACTAACGTCTTAAATACACGTTACTATCAATATGCAGCAGGCCCAACGCTTGGCGCTTTATATTATTTCAGTTTAACTTACGATTTAAAATTTAAAGTAAAAGAATAAATACCATGAGTACTACCGAAGTAAAAAATAACTTATTCCCTATTTTCCTAAAACTCGAAAATTTTCGTGTATTGATAGTTGGCGGAGGAAAAGTAGGTCTAGAAAAAGTAACAGCCATATTGAATAATAGTCCTGCTACAAAAATTACTTTGGTGGCCACTCATGTTTCAGAAGAGATTAAAGCATTTCAAACTAACTATTCGAATTTAATTATTCATCAACGTTCTTTTAAAGAAACGGATTTAAATGATACTGATTTGGTTATAGTTGCTGTAAATAATAAAGAAACGAGTCTAGAGATAAAGCAATTAGCCCAACAAAACCATATTTTAGCCAATGTAGCAGATACTCCTGAGCAGTGCGATTTTTATTTGGGGTCTATTGTCCAAAAAGGAAACGTGAAAATTGCAGTTTCTACAAACGGTAAATCTCCAACTCTAGCAAAACGAATAAGAGAAACATTCGAAGAATCATTTCCAAATGAGATTAATGAATCACTGGATAACTTGACTAAAGTGCGTGGCTATTTAACTGGAGATTTTACTGAAAAAGTGAAACAATTAAATGCTATTACTTCTATTCTAGTAGCTAATCCTCAAAAACTAAAAGCTACTACTATTAGTAAAAAACGTATCTGGACCTATAGTTTATCTATTCCGTTATTATTGATTTTAGGTTATTTATTATGCCACTTTTTACCACCAAATATTTTAGGGGGTTATGCATATCAATTAACTCAAACAATTGATGCTTCAATTTTTTTATACATTTTAGCTGGCTTCACTGCACAAATGATAGATGGGGCTTTAGGGATGGCATATGGCGTAACGGCTACTTCTTTTTTGTTGTCGTTTGGCATCACACCAGCCGCATCTAGCGCTAGTGTTCATGCTTCAGAGGTATTCACAAGTGGTGTATCAGGATTAATGCATTTGAAATTCGGAAACGTAAATAATAAATTATTTAAGAGCCTATTAATTCCTGGTGTCATTGGAGCAATTTTAGGAGCGTATATTTTATCATCATTTTCACAATATAATTATATCATTAAACCGTTGGTATCTTCTTACACTCTAATTTTAGGTTTAATAATCATTTTTAAAGCTTTAAAAAAGGATAATATCCGACAAAAAATAAAGCGAATTTTCCCTTTAGCAATGGTCGGTGGTTTTTTAGATTCTATTGGTGGCGGTGGTTGGGGGCCTATAGTGTCATCTACACTAATTGCTAAAGGAAGAAATCCAAGATATACGATTGGCTCAGTAAACTTAGCTGAATTTTTTATCACCCTCGCTAGTTCTTTAACGTTTATAACCATTATAGGATTAACACATTGGGCTATTATTTTAGGTTTAATTATAGGTGGTGTGATTGCCGCTCCAATAGCGGCTTATATCTCAAATAAAATCCCCACAAAATCAATTATGATTTTAGTAGGTATTGTAGTAATAATAACAAGTTTAAAACGATTATTTTTTTAAAATATGATAACAACAGACATCGCCATCATTGGTGCAGGACCAGTAGCATTATTTGCCATTTTTGAAACAGGCCTTTTAAAAATGCGTTGCCATTTAATTGATTACTTGCCACAAGTTGGAGGACAATTATCAGAAATTTATCCTAAAAAACCAATTTATGATATTCCCGGATTTCCCGCTGTGCTTGCGCAAGAGCTAATTGACAATTTAGTGAAACAAGCTGAGCCTTTTAATCCAACTTATACATTAGGAGAACGTATTGAATCTTTAGAGAAAATAGGTGAACGAGATTTTGTATTGACTACTAATATGGGAACTAAAATTAATGCTGCTGTGGTAGTTATTGCAGGTGGTTTAGGTTGCTTTGAGCCACGTAAACCGGAGGTGGAAAATTTAAGACAATTCGAAAATGGAAAAGGCGTGAGTTACATGATATTAGATCCGGAAAGTTACCGTGATAAAAATATAGTAATAGCAGGCGGCGGAGATAGTGCGTTAGATTGGACAATTTTCTTAGCCAATGTTGCTAAAAAAGTAACCTTAGTGCATCGTAGTGAATCTTTTAGAGGGACACCCGACAGTGTGAATAAAGTAATGAATCTAGTTTCTGAAGGTAAAATTAATTTACTGTTAAACACTAATTTAACGAAAGTCAATGGAGATACTGTTTTACAAAGCGTAATGGTAATAGATTCAAAAACTAAAAAAGAACAAATTATTGAAGCAGATCATTTAATTCCATTATTTGGTTTGAGCCCTAAATTGGGGCCAATAGAAAATTTCGGACTTAATATAGATAAAAGCGCTATTGAAGTCAATACGGAAGATTATTCAACCAATATTGAGGGCGTATATGCCATTGGCGATATCAATACGTATAAGAATAAGTTGAAACTCATTCTGTGTGGCTTTCACGAAGCAGCTTTAATGAGCCACAGTGCTTATAAATACATTAATCCTGGTGTAAAATATACCATGAAATATACTACTGTAAATGGCGTGAATGAATTTTAAAATTGGTTATCTTTACTTTTAAAAAAAAGTTATATTATGCAAATTAATTTAAAACGAATAGATAAAGATTTTAATATGGAGGCTAAAAATGATGAAGGCAATTCGTTATTAATTGATGGCTCTAAAGAAATTGGTGGTAATGGAAAAGGAATGCGTCCCATGCAGCTATTACTGGCTGCTTTGGGAGGGTGTAGCTCGGTCGATATTATTTCTATTTTAAGGAAACAAAAACAAGAATTGGATTCTGTGGAAATTGAAGTAAATGGAGATAGAGAACCAGTTGGTATAGAAGGCTACTCGTTATTTAAAAACATAGAAGTACATTTTATATTGAAAGGAAATGTGGATAAAGACAAAGTGGATAGAGCCGTAAAATTATCGATGGAAAAATATTGTTCGGTAACTAAAACATTAGAGCCTACAGCAAAAATTACTTATAAGGTTACATTGAATTAAAGAACATTTAACCGCAAAGAAACAAAGAAGAAGCAAAGAACACAGAGATTTATTAAATGCATAAAATAAGCTCAGCGCTCTCAGCGAAAAAACTCAGCGATCTTTGCGGTTAAAACAAAAAACACATATGGAAAATAAACAATTTGAAACACAAGCCATCAGAGCGCAGTTAGAGCGAACAGATTATAATGAGCACTCCGCTCCTTTATTCCTAACCTCTAGTTTTGTATTTGATACAGCAGAATATATGCGTGCTGCTTTTAACGAAGAGTCGGATGACTTTATTTATTCGCGTTATGTAAACCCAAATACTAGTGAGTTCATTAATAAAGTATGTTTGTTAGAAGGCGCCGAAGCTGGCTTTGCAACCGCAACAGGAATGGCCGCTATCTTTACAACGTTCATGTCAATCTTAAAATCTGGAGACCATATTGTATCTTGTTCTTCTGTATTTGGCGCTACACATGCGTTGTTTACAAAGTATTTTCCAAAATGGAATATTTCTTATTCTTACTTTAATACAAATAATATTACCGAGATTGAAGAATTAATTAAACCTGAAACAAAATTTATTTATTTAGAAACGCCTACCAATCCTGCTATTGAGTTAATTGATTTAGAATTAGTAGCGCTGGTTGCTAAAAAACACAACATCTTATTAATCGTTGATAATTGTTTTGCGACACCTTATTTACAAAATCCTATTAAGTATGGTGCTGATTTAGTTATACATTCGGCTACTAAATATATGGATGGACAAGGTCGTGTGCTTGGCGGAATAGTAGTTGGAAAAAAAGAATTAGTGCACGATATTTATTTGTTCGGGAGATTAACCGGTCCGTCAATGAGTCCGTTTAATGCTTGGGTGTTGAGTAAAAGCTTGGAAACACTTGCATTACGAATGGATAGGCATTGTGATAATGCCCTGTACGTTGCTCAAAAACTGGAAGAGCACACGCAATTAGAAAACGTTTCTTATCCATTTTTACCTTCGCATCCACATTATACGATTGCTAAAAAACAAATGAAAGCTGGCGGCGGTATTATTACCATTACTTTAAAAGGCGGTTATGATGCAGCAAAAAAATTCTTAGATAAATTACAAATGATAAAAATTTCTCCGAACTTGGGTGATTCAAGAAGTATTGTCACTCATCCTGCTTCAAGCACTCATTGTAAGTTAAGCGAAGAAGAACGATTAAAAGTTGGTATTACTCCGGGTTTAATTCGAGTATCTATTGGACTGGAAAATAAAGAAGATATTTTAAATGATTTATTACAAGCATTAAATTAATTGCGTGAGGGATGCAAGTGGAAATCCTTTTGCCGTTCACTGAGCTTTTCGAAGTGTGGCAAAAGATTGAAGCGACAGCCCGACCCCGCCGCCTCTTATGCGGGGCACGCCCAAAAATAAAAATGAAACAGATACAAGAACTCATAAAAAATAAATTACCAGAGGAAGCCTTAGCTTTATTAGCGAATGAATTTCCTGAAAGAATTGTGTTTTCAACTAGTTTAGGTTACGAAGACCAGGTGATTTCTCATATTATATTTTCTAATCAACTACCAATTGACGTATTTACGTTAGATACCGGGCGATTATTCAATGAAACATATTCCGTTTTGAATAATACTTTGGAACGATACAAAACAAGTATTAAAGTGTTGTATCCGCAAACAGAAGCGATTGAAAAATTAGTTTCTGAAAAAGGACCCATTAGTTTTTATGAAAGTTTAGAAAACAGAAAAGAATGTTGCTTTATTAGAAAAGTGGAACCATTAAAACGTGCATTAAAAGGTAAATCTATTTGGGTTACAGGAATTAGAGCAGAACAATCAGATAACCGACATGATATGTCGAACTTAGAATGGGACGAAGCTAATCAGATTATAAAATTTCATCCTATTTTAAATTGGACTTTAGAAGAAGTAAAATTATATATCAGCAAACATAATATTCCTTATAATAGTTTGCACGACAAAGGCTTTGTAAGTATAGGCTGTGCGCCCTGTACCAGAGCCATTAAAGAAGGCGAAGATTTTAGAGCAGGCAGATGGTGGTGGGAACAACATGACAAAAAAGAGTGTGGATTGCATAGTAGGTAAGAGACTAAAAAGACAAAAGAGAATAAAGAGATAGAGATAAACTAAAAAAGATAATGTCATGATAAACTTGATTCAGCATCTTATGAGACCCTGAAACAAGTTCAGCGTGACAACAAAAAAAGAAAACATGAAGAATAAAGATTATTTAGATGAATTAGAAGCAGAAGCAATTTACATTTTGCGAGAAGTAGCTGGACAGTTTGACAGACCTGCTTTATTATTTAGTGGCGGTAAAGATAGTATTTGCTTAGTGCATTTGGCATTAAAGGCATTTCGTCCGGGTAAATTCCCTTTTCCTTTGGTGCACGTTGACACAGGTCATAACTTTGAAGAAGCTATTGCTTACCGTGATCATTTAGCTAAAAAAATAGATGAAAAATTAATTGTACGTTATGTAGCTGATACCATTGAAGAAAAAAAATTACAGGATGGTAAAGGGAAATTCCCTAGTCGTAATGGTTTACAAACCTATACCCTACTCGATGTTATTGAAGAATTTGAATTTGATGCGTGTATTGGTGGTGCTCGCAGAGATGAAGAAAAAGCAAGAGCAAAAGAGCGCATCTTTTCTGTGCGTGATGAATTCGGACAATGGGATCCAAAAATGCAACGACCTGAATTATGGAATATTTACAATGGTAAAATAAATAAAGGCGAAAACGTTAGAGTGTTCCCTATAAGTAATTGGACAGAATTAGATGTGTGGAATTATATCAAACGTGAAAACATTGAACTACCGTCTATTTATTTTACACACGAACGTGAATGTATCTTAACAGAAAATGGACAGTTGATGAATACCAACGAATTTGTGCAACGCGAAGAAAAAGATGTCATCGTAAATAAAAAAGTACGTTACAGAACTGTTGGCGATATGACTTGTACCGCCGCGGTTGAAAGCGAAGCATACACCGTTGATGATATTATTGCTGAATTAAAAGAAGCGAAAATTAGCGAACGTGGTGCTACCAGAATGGATGATAGAGTAAGCGAAGCCGCAATGGAAGACAGAAAAAAGGGAGGATACTTTTAAGAGATTTAATATACAAAATGGGATTGAAGGGACATAAGAGATAACAAATGAAAATAGACTTTGCCACTTCGAGCTGTCACACGAAGGATTAAAATGTCGAAGTGTGTCACACTGAGCGGAGTCGAAGTGGTAGTAGAGAAGAGTAACAAAAGACTATAAACAATATTTAAACAAATGCAACTATTAAGATTTTTTACAGCAGGAAACGTCGATGACGGGAAGAGTACACTCATCGGTCGTTTATTATATGATAGCAATTCTATATCAACCGATATTATTGAAACATTAACTCGTCAGAGTAAAATAACAGGTACTAATACAGAAATTGATTTGGCCCTATTAACCGATGGATTGAGAGCAGAGCGTGAGCAAGGCATTACTATAGATGTGGCTTACAAGTATTTCAGTACCGATAAACGTAAATTTATTATTGCTGATACGCCCGGGCACATTCAATATACACGAAATATGTTTACAGGCGCATCAAATGCTAATTTGGCAATTATATTAGTGGATGCACGAAACGGTATTACCGATCAAACTAAACGGCATACTATTATCTCTACTATATTAGGCATTCCGCATGTGTTAGTGTGTATTAATAAAATGGATTTGGTTGATTACTCGGAAGAGAAATACAAGCAAATAGAATCTGATTACTTAATCTTTGCCAAACAACTGAATTTAAAAAATATTTCTTTTATACCAGCAAGCGCTTTAGCAGGAGACAACGTAGTTATTAAATCTGATAAAATGACTTGGTATAAAGGTAAGCCCTTATTAGAGTTTTTAGAAACGATTGAAATAGCCGAAGTAAAACAAACGGATGTATCTCGTTTTCAGGTACAATATGTTATTCGTCCACAAACGGATAAGTTACACGATTACCGTGGGTTTGCGGGTAGAGTAGTAAGCGGGACTTATAAAAAAAATCAAAAAGTAACGGTGTTGCCATCTGGTATTGAAACAACGATTGATAAAATAGAAGTCAATCAACAAGAAGTAGAATTAGCAGAAACCAATACGCCTGTAGTATTACATTTAAAAGATGATGTAGATATTAGTAGAGGAAATTCTATTGTACCTACCGAACATTTACCCAGAACAGAAAAAGAATTGACCGCTACAATTTGTTGGATGGATAACGCTTCATACATACCAGGACAAAAATTATTACTTCAACAAAATTCTTTTAGAACAAAAGCGGTATTAAAAAAAGTAATTAGTAAAATTGATATTCATTCGTTTAAGGCTTTGGATAGTGATGGAACGATGAAACTAAATGATATATGTAAAGTGTTAATCAAAACCGCTGAACCAATTAGTTTTGATAGTTATTTTGAAAACAGAAATTCAGGTTCTTTTATTTTAATTAATGAAAACACCAATAATACAATTGCAGCAGGAACTATTGATTAATTTTAATACACGCTTCTATAGTTTTCGATAACTTCAATAAATCTATTTGGTTCATCAATATTTGCTAAAATAACCTTTGCTGTTTTTTTAATACCAAAGGCTTTGGTAACGCTGATAGGTTTTTTTAAGTAGATAACCACATTATGATTTTCTATACCTTTGATAAACGCCATGCTAACGGTATCAGTCTTTATGATGTCTTTTTCGCTAAACTCTATGTGTTCAATCATATCTATGGAAACGATCATATCTCCTCCTAATATACCATTACGTAGCATAATTCCTGAGAGTGTAACAATAGTTGGTCTGGCTTTTATCGCTCTGATGTGAGCTAATAATTGCAAGCAGGAATAAATACTTAAACCTGTCAATACCCACGCTAATGTATTATTCCATAATTGAAATAAAAGATGCATGATTGCAGCTTCTACTAAAAACATAAATAAAAAAGTATACAGTAATAGAAGGATATTATTTGATTTATGTGATGTAAAATAATTAGTATTATCCGTTGGCTTATGCGCTTTTGTAAATAGATAGTAAAAAACAGAAACTTCGGAAGAAATAATATTTCCTATTTGTTCACTACCAAATACGGTTTTTAACAAGGTTCGGCAATGAATTAAAA
>JAYVDU010000652.1:0-2305 GCA_043749245.1 Bacteroidota bacterium
TTCTGCACAATAGTCTTCCTGCTCACCTTGGTTTTTGAATTCCCTTTTGGTTTGATTTTTATTGTCGACAGTTTGTGCGTCTACTGAAAAAGAAGCAAGTGTCAGTATGATGATCATAAGAAAATGTTGTGTCATAATGGTGGTCAAATAAAATAGCCACTAACATTGAGTATTTGCGAAGAACGGGTTTTGAAAAACGTCCGTCTGGAACCGCAGCTATATTGATAAATTAAAAGTAAAAATTAAATTCAAAAGTTAAGTTATTAATCTTCTGCTTGCACCAAAGTTGCTATGTTGTTGGTGTTCTTATTATAACTGTCTGCCCGTTTTTTGCAAATACTTTTGTTGTGCGTAGTTATTTTGTTTCCGTGCCTTTTATGCGTCCTATGAACCAATTTATCTTGTCTTGATAAGTCAATGGTTGAAATAATGGTTTTTGCTTTTCGATTATATTTAGTGCTTGAGTGTAATAATATTTTGCTTCTTTCATGTTGCCCGAATCTTGTTGTAACTCGCCCATACTGTCAAAAAGATTTGCATCATCAGTATATAAAGAAATTCCCCATTGCAATATTTTTATAGCATCTGCCTTGTTTTGAGAATAAAAACTATTGTAAGCCAAATGATTTATATCTCCAATTGTTGGCAACTGAATACCTGTAGTAATAGTCTGTTTTTGGTAGTATGCTTTTAAATTATCAACATAAGATGCCTTTTTGTCCTTTGAAAAAAAATCTATTTGCACTTCAGTTACAGTCAGGTCTGTATTGAGTAGAATTAATCCTTTAAAAATACCTTCCAACGGTGTTGTCCCGTGGCTGTTATTATCAAGGCTTTGAACTTGCCAACGTAACCCAGCTATATTCTTTCTTTTAAGAATATTTTCCATACGAATTGAACTTGGTCTAAATCGTTCTTCAAGTTTGTCTCCTTTGCCATAAGCAATATAAAGAAATTTATGTTTCAATAATTTGGTGGTTGCAAGACTATCAAAAGTTGAAAGAAGTTGTTCGTGGTCATAGTAATAGTTTGGACTAACTGCAATAACCGCATTAAAGAGGTCTGGATATTTTGTTAGGGTGTATGTTACGAAACTTCCGCCTAAAGAATGTCCTATGCCAATATTATAACCATTGTTGCGATATTTATCATTAATAATAGGCATTATTTCGTCTCTCAAACTAATAGCTAAACTGTCGGCTCCACCTAATTTAACCTGCGCCCAATAATCTTTTAAAGGTTCGTTTGTTCTGTTTTTTGGCAAAAATTCAAACTGTCTATTTGCTGTAACAATACCAATTAAAATAACAGGCTCAATATAAATATTTGCATTACTTGTCAAATAACTAATTGTTTCTTTCGTAAAGTCAAATAGTGGGTCTGATTGAGCGTCAAACATATAAACTACCTTATAACTTCTATTCGGGTTTTCTGCATATTCAGGGGGTAAACTTATTTTCACTTTTCGTACGCTATTGAAAACTTTTGAATTTATCTCTAATATTCCTGTCGTTGGGGTTTGTCCAAATGTTGTTAGTGCAAATAACAGGCATACGATGGGAATAGTGATTTTTTTCATATTATGGTTTGATTTGTAGGGAGTTTCTGTTAATTACGCACAACGACCGCTGCTTGGCGGTGGCAGGGGGCTGACCTCAACCGGAACAACAGACCCAAATACTCAGTCCACTGCTATTGCCAATCAGATGTTATGAGTCATTTTTAAGAAATTTAAATTCCTTTACAGCGCTTAAATAATTATGCATTATTACTGGCTATTATCGGATGCTACCTCTGAAACATTAAATTCCCTCTTGAAATAGTAAACTTTACACCTAGGATAATCCAGAACTGAAATAGTAACCAAGCTCCACCCATCTTTTGACATATGATTAAGAATATCGACAACGGAATTGAATTTTGTAAGTTTTACCAGTCGATTTACGACAGTAGAATCATTAAATGTAGGAGAATTTATTTTGCCATAATCAACAGTAACTTCAATAGACTTTACCCGTCCAAAATAAACAGTTACTTCACAATATCTTTCAACTTTTATCTGTGCAAATAAAAGATTTGGCAGGCAAAATAATAAATATAGGACCACCCTAAACGAAAACTTTGACATACAATTAAGTTTAATACAAATTAACTAATATTATTAATCAAGAAATTAGTCTTGGGTTAGAATAATTCCCAGTTGACACATAACTCAGAGCTTGCTGCCATGCTGTTTTCCTTAAAATAAATATAACTGGTTGAGCCTTAATTTACTAATATTCGCTAAAATTAATTTTTAGTGTAC
>JAYVDU010000653.1:0-7859 GCA_043749245.1 Bacteroidota bacterium
TAATCATTAGATAACGCAGGTCCTGCATAATTAATAATATCAGCGCGCCACACATTATCAATAATTACTAAATCAGACGACTGGTTTTCTATACAAAACTTTTTATATGTTTCAAGTGTTGAAAACAACTCTTTTAAAGTACATAAGTTTAAGTGTGTCCATTTTTTTTCATCAACGTGATATGTTATTGACGTATTAAAATGAACGGTTTTAAATGTCGTATAACTGATTGTAACAACCATAACAACATAAATAATACTATTAAAATTAAATGAGGTTACGCAAATACATAATACAAAAAACAAGGGAATACCAAGGTAAATGCGACTATATGAAAAAAAAGACCATGTTGATCCGTCTGCCGATTTACTACTAAAAAACGAAAACAAAATAATACTCATGAATACTAAAAAGGTATAAAACCACGCTCTATTTTTTATAAAAAAATAAATACTTAATGTTAAAAACAACAACACGGTTATTATACACGTTCCTTCAAAAAAGAAGCCTATGTGGGCAAAACGATCATCTAAATGATTAATTGCATCTGTAAAATACTGTAATGAGAAAATATGTTTAAATCCATACAAATTATATTCGGGATGAATTTTATAAAAATGATTTAAAGCATAATCTATCGGAAATGCTATAATTAGGCCTATTACAGAGTAGCTATAATATTTTTTGTTTTTATAATTTATTAAAAACAAGTAAAACAAAAACGGCACAGATACTAATACCGAATTTTGATTGACCAAAAATCCAACATAAGCTAAAAACGTATTAACTAATATCAATCGATAATTATGCGGATTGTATAAACTCACCACAAATAGTGTTGTAAAAAACAAGCCTGTAACAAAGCCTCTGGGCAAACTATTCATAATATCATACGCCATGGGCATACATAACACAATAGATAAAACAAGTATGGCTTTTTGTTTGTGTTTTTTGATAAACAAATAACTCGCTATAAATAAAAAAGGGGTTAAAAAAATAAGATGTGTTGCAAGCGGAACCGCATAATAAACAGGCAATCCGCACCACATAAAAGGCACAGCAAATATGGCTTCCATTAAGGTATTATAATCTTGGCCGTAAAACCGTGGTTCATAAAACAATCCTTGCGAATAATGTTTAGCGCCAAGCCACATTATAACCTGATCGTTATCAATCGCATTGATATTAATTGTAAAAAATAAAGCAACTCTATTGCCTATAACTAATGTTATAAACAAAAAAAAGATTGTATTGAGCAGCCACTCTTTCTTTATACCAAATATTTTGTCAGATTCTAACAATCTATTTTAGCTATTCTATCCGCATGCCTGCCGCCTTCAAATTTTTCAGTTAAAAAAATATCCACACATTTTTTAGCTTCTTCGATGCTAATATATCTTGCGGGCAGAGTTAAAATGTTAGCGTCGTTATGTTGACGTGCTAGCGTCGAAATTTCTGAGCTCCAACATAAAGCAGCTCTAATACCCTTATGCTTATTGGCACTCATATTAATGCCATTACCGCTACCACACATTAATATACCAAAATCAACCTCTTTATTTATAACAGCTGATGCAACGGCGTGTCCATAATCGGCATAATCAGCACGATCTAAACTATAACAACCTTTGTCGGTAATTTCAACTTGTTTGTTTTTTAAATACTCTATAAGCACTTGTTTTAACTCAAACCCTGCGTGGTCGCTACCGATAGCTATTTTCATAGTATTAATTTTATTCGTATAAAACTACTGATTATTTATTAAATAAAAACACCCTCTATGCTTTAAAACATAGAGGGTGTAAAGTATTGATTTTATTGGTTGTTTAACTACTCCTTTTTTACTTACATGAAGCATTATACAAATTTATCATCGGCCAAAATAAATATACTTTTCGACTGTAATCTCCCTTATATTTATTTTCAAATTCTTTACATAATAATAAAAAAGGTTTTAAAATAGTGTTCATGTTTTTTTTACTTAATTCATAAACTACTCCATCGGGCATTTTGAAATAATTTTTTGATCCGCCGCCACCCATTGAACCATCTGTATATAATGTTGGGCTATCATAATATGCTTTTATTTTACCATTAACAACCCTATTTATATATCTAAACGGTCCTTGTGGTCTATCGGGTTCTAATTGTATTTTATCCGTTATTTTTCCATTCTTATAAAGAGTTAAAATTTCAGGCACATTTTTTTTACCTTTAATTACAACTTTTTCTTCTTTCAGATCAGTGTATTCTAAGTCGCTAATTCTACTATTATTCATAATTCCCCAATTTAAACCTGTACAAAACACTGTATCTGTTGTGGTTACAAAATATTCATTTCGCTTATTAGTTTGCGTAAACCCTTTTTGACTTAACGTCAGTAATAAAGCAATTACAATTAGTTGGTTTAGTTTCATGTTTAGTTGGTTTTCGGTTTATAATCAAAAGTATAATTTGTTTCTTTAGAAACAAATTATACTTTACTATTCCAACTTTTTTAAAAATTAAACAAAAAATCCTTCAAGGTTTTAAAAACCTTGAAGGATTAAACTGTGCATAGATTCTCTATGAAGGGTTGTTATTATTAGTGATATAACTACTTCTTCTTATTAAGTATATCTATGTACTTAATATATCTACCAACTTCATTAGTATAATCTTGTCTCTTAGAATCCATGGCCTTGCGCTTAGGTTTGTCTTTTTTGTAGTCTTCTAATAAGTTAGCTTTTTCTAATAAATCTTCTAAAGCACCTTCGCTAAATTTTTTAATTTCGCCGCTAATACCGCCTTCAGACCAATATAATGCTTCTTTTGTCCCTCCGTTTCCGGTGGTTTTCCAGTGCGTATATAAACAAATATTGCCTACGGTTATTATTCTATAAGCTTCTCCGTCAAGTGTTCTATATAAATCAAAACTACTTGAATACTCTCCGCGATATGTAAATATGTTTGTTGGAAGCTTAGACACTTTTTCTTTTTCAACATTTCCGTTTTTATCAATAAGTTTAAACGTCTCTTCTCCCATCTTTTGCCAATCATAACTCCCATTTTTTATTTTAAAATCACCAGTTGGCTTATTGTTTGCATAATCCTGTAATGTACCGTAAAATCTACCCTCTTCAAATTTACCAACCTCTCCACTTAAATTATCGCCAGCGCTTGATGTCCCAGCTTCTTTTATGTTTTTAATACCCGTTTCTTTAAACGGAATATCACCATTATAGGATTTTATTACCATATTAGTTTCTTTGTTATGGGTATTAAATATTAATGTAATGTTGCCTGCATTATCTATTTTAAAATTATTGTAAGAGTCTATTTTTGCATCTATACCGTTGTATTGTGAGCTTAATTTTTTGGTAGATAACACACTTAATTTTTTGGTGTCATAAATAGTAATATTTGGCTCAACAACAGAGCCTTTGCTATTATTTTCTAACAATAGTGCAAACTTTGATTTATCGGGCGAATAAACTACTCGGTAAGTCGTATTACCAATTGAAAATTTTGATTTGCAGGGTGCTTCCGACAATAAAGTTGCTTCGCTTAATGGGTTGCCTTTAATACTTAAGGTTTTGATGTAACACTTTTTTAAATCGGTTTTTTTATCATACACATCGTATATAATTTGTATAACATCACCTATTAACATTGTTGATGTTTTATTACCAGCTGATGTAAACACTATTTCTTTTTTTTCTTTATCGGGTATGTTTAAATTTACATTAAATAATTCTGTTTTGGATTTATTATCTGTTTTAGATATATAATATTCTCCACTAAAACTACCGCCCTTATCAATTAAGGAAATAGTTTCTTTATCGTTTTTATAAATTACATAATCTTCGTTATTAGCATCGCCATTATCGGTTTGGCTTTGTGCGCTAATTGATAATATAACCAATACTAGTGCGCTTAATAGTTTTTTCATGGATAAAGTTTTAGGATTAAATGTGTATATAAGTAAAAGTATAATTTGTTTCTTTAGAAACAAATTATACTTTACTATTCCAATTTTTTGAAATACTAATTGTGAAAGAATACCAAAAAAATTTCATCATACAAAACTTTGTGCATAACTACTAATCAACGTTAATTAACACTCATAACTACGGCTATTAAAAACCAGTTAGTTAGGTAGCCGCGCTATTAACAATTACTCTGTGTAAAATTAAAGTTATGGTTTATAACTTACTATAATTAATTAATACTTTGTTAATAGCTTATTTACTTAGCAACTTAAACCACAGTACAAAATTTACTTTCCATAATTATTGAGTTGTTTGTACAGTTTTACACACATAAAAATATACCTACTCACTGTTTTATTATCAACCATTTATATAATACGGCATTTTGTTCATTACTATTGACTTTGCTAACCATCAAGCATTTAGATAAAACAAAGTGGTTCAAAAAATGTTAATAGACTCTAATTAAGTATATAAACAAACAAACAAAAGCTTATTTTTACACAGTATTAACAGCTTATATACTATATACATAATTTTAAAATTTTAAAAAATATTATATTATTATAATGAATTTAGAAAAAGGTTATCTCGAAAAAAAAATTGATCCATCTCTTGATTTGTTCAAAGAGATTTTGCATCTTAAGAAAACCAAGAACGCGATCATCCTCGCTCACTACTATCAAAATGCTGATATTCAGGATGTTGCAGACTATATTGGAGACAGTTTAGGGCTTGCTCAACAAGCAGAAAAATCGACTGCCGACATCATTTTATTTGCCGGCGTACATTTTATGGCAGAAACAGCTAAAATTTTGAATCCTAAAATAAAAGTATTACTTCCCGATTTAAAAGCAGGGTGTTCTTTAGCTGAATCTTGTCCGGCTGATGCTTTTTCTGCATTTAAAGCCTCACACCCCGATCATATTGTATTAACTTATATAAACTGTACTGCTGATATTAAAGCGCTCTCAGATGTCATTGTAACGTCTACCAACGCTGTTCAAATTGTAGAGTCATTCCCTAAAGATCAAAAAATCATTTTTGCACCCGATAAAAATTTGGGAGCCTATATTAATAAAATTACAGGTCGCAATATGGTTTTATGGAACGGTAGCTGTATGGTGCATGAAATTTTTAGTTTAGAAAAACTCATTAAATTAAAAGCACAACATCCGAAAGCATTGGTATTAGCACATCCCGAATGTGAAGCTCATATTTTAGAGTATGCTGACTTTATTGGAAGCACGACTGCTATTTTAAATTATAGTAAAAAATCAGAAGCTCAAGAATTTATTGTATTAACTGAAGCTGGTATCATTCATCAAATGCAAAAAGCCAGTCCTACAAAAACTTTTATACCGGCTCCTCCCAATAACAGTTGTGCTTGTAACGATTGTCCTCACATGAAACTAAATACCTTAGAGAAAATTTATTTAGCATTAAAATACGAGCAACCTGAATTATTAATGAGCGAAGAGTTGATTGAAAAATCAAAGGCACCAATTAATAAAATGCTTGAATTATCAGCTAAATTTGGATTATAAACTAAATTTTATTTTTTGAATTATAAACTTTAAATTAGAAGTTTAATTAGTATATTATAGTGAATTCAATAATAAAATATTTTCTTTTTTTCTTCATATTTTTTTTGACCAAACAATCTTTGTTCAGTCAAATAACTAATCCTAATGGTTATAATACGTTTTATTACGATAATGGAGCTAAATCATCTGAAGGTATTATGCGTGATGGCAAAGCAGATGGGTATTGGAAAAATTATTACAAAAATGGTAAATTAAAAATAGAAGGAAATCGTAAAAACTTTTTATTAGATAGTATTTGGAAATTTTATTCGGAACGAGGAAAAATTACAAAAGCTGTCAATTATAATGAAGGAAAAAAAAATGGATATACACTAACTTATGATACAAATCAACGTGTATCAAGTAAAGAAGCCTTTATAAATGATATCAAGCAAGGTAATTCATTTTCTTATTATCCTTCAGGAAAAACAAAACAAGTAACGCCTTATCTTAAAGGTAAACCCGATGGTTATGCTTACGAATATTCGCAAGATTCAATAATTATTTCAATTTTTAAATATCAAGGAGGAATTTTAGCAAGTGTTGAACGATTAAATCGTAAAGATGAACAGGGTAAAAAACAAGGAGTTTTTAAAGATTTTTATGATGATGGAAAATTAAAAGAAGAAAAAAAATACAAAGATGATGTTATTGATGGATATGTAAAAACCTATGATAATAAAGGTAATTTAAAAAATACCGAAAAATTTAATAATGGTAAAGTAGTTAAAAATGCTCCTGAATTAGCCAAATTAGACGTGTTTCATGAGTTTTATGAAGACGGTACCATGAAATATGAAGGTGGTTATATTAACGGGATGCCTGTTGGTACTCACTATCATTATAAACAAAAATTGTTTTGCGATTCATTAGCTATATCTCGCGATGATACAAGCGACGTGATGATTAAAAAATATGTGTGTAGAAACAGAGCTGTTCCTGATTCTGCCATCACTTTTAACGAAGGCATTAAAGTAGAATATGGTGCTGTGGATAGCATGCGTAATAAAATTGGTATTTGGAGCGAATATCATAATACAGGCGAGTTTAGAGGTAAAGGGTTATACGCAAATGATAAACGTATAGGTGATTGGATTTTTTATTATCCTACCGGGCAAATTGAACAAAAAGGAAAATACGATAAAAAAGGTCGCACACAAGGTGATTGGAAATGGTATTATGAAAATGGTGCCGTATTGCGCCAAGAAATATATATAGATAATTTACGTAACGGAACAATGACAGAGTTTACGGAAGATGGAAAAGTATTAACTAAAGGCGAATATGAAGATGATATGAAAGAAGGGCTTTGGATTTATGAAACGCCCGAGTATAAAGAAATTGGTAAATATGTAAACGATAAACCTGATAGCCTTTGGAAACGCTATTATATGCCTAAAGAAAAATTACGGTTCGAAGGACGATTTTTAAATGGTGATGAAGATGGTAAGCATACATGGTACTTTCAAGATGGAAGAATAATGACAGATGGAAATTATATAGGAGGAATGAAACAAGGTGAATGGAAGTTTTATTATGATAATGGATTTAACTATCTCACGATTACCTATGAAAATGACATAGAAACTAAATTTCAAGGAATAAAAGTCACGCCAACTTATGAAGAAAGTTTAAGAGACTATTCTTCTATTTATAATAAAAAAGCAGATAAAACTATTTTAGATAAAGATAAAAAAGTTGATTCTAAAAAAAATGAAAACAAAGACGAAGAATAAAAACACTTCCTCTGAATCTGTTGAAATTACTAATTCTAGTGATTTAACGGATGATGCTTTAATTTCAGTATTAGATAAGTTACCCGTTGGCGTTGTGATTTTTTCAGAAACAAATATTTTGTTTTTAAATAAAGAAGCGTTAAAAATTTTTAAACCATCTAAAGCTTTAGAAAAAACAATTACCAGTCATTCTATTTTCGAATTCTTATTGCCCGAATACCATCAGCGTGTAAAAGAAAATTCAATTAAAGTTTATCAAGGACAAGAATTTATTCCTTTCGAAGCAAAAATTAAAAATGCTAAAAGTCAAATAGTTGATTTAGAAGTAAAATCAACTGCTATTATTTTTAAAGGCAAACAAGCTATACAAACCATTTTTACTGATATTTCTGAACAAGTATTATACAGGCAAGAATTATCAAACGCTAAAGAAAATTTAGAATCAATTACGCAAAATGCTAACGATTTAATATTTTTTTATACTTATCACCCTAAACCAAAATATATTTATATCAGCCCTGTTATAAAAAAAATATTAGGATACACCCCTAAAGATTTTTATGATA